>JAUXXN010000469.1 GCA_030684755.1 Hydrogenophaga sp. | reverse complement strand
GCGTGGTGGTCTTTCAGTTGCTGGATGCGTTCGTGCAGGCCGGTGAAGGGTTTGCCGTGCGACGGCAGCACCAGCGTGGCAGTCGGCAGGTGCAGGTACTTGCCCAGCGAGTCCAGAAACAACGTCAGCGCGTCGGCCTCGGGTTCTTGGTCGTACACGCTCACGTTGGTGGAAATGCGGGGCAACACCATGTCGCCGCTGATGAGCACACCCAGTTCGGGGCAGTGCAGGGCCATGTGTTCGGGCGCATGGCCGTAGCCGCTGATGCAGCGCCAGGCCCGTCCGCCGATGCTGAGTTGCCCGCCGTCCATGAGGCGACGGTACTGGCGCGGCACGGCGGGCACGAGGTTGGGGTAGTAGCTGGTGCGGCCCCGAATTTGGGCCAGTTGGTCGGCGTCGGTCAGGCCCTGTGAGGCAAAAAATGCGGCGGCTGTTTCGCCGCCAAAACCGGTGGTGCTCTGGCTCGCGATGCACGCCATGGCGTGGTCGGTGGCGCTGATCCAGAGACGGCAGTCGTGCTGCGCGGTGGTCCAGCGCTGGCACAGCCAGTGCGCCAGGCCGATGTGGTCGGGGTGCATGTGCGTCACCACCACCCGCAGAATAGGAAGGCCTTCCAACTCGTTTGCAAAAATGCTTTCCCACTGGGCTTGGGATGCGTCGTGCGCAATGCAGCAGTCCACGGCGGTCCAGCCCTCGCGGCCGTCTTGGGCGTCGCGCAGCAGCCAGAGGTTGATGTGGTCGAGTGCAAACGGCAGGGCCATGCGCAGCCATTTGACACCGGGCGCCACCACAAGCGCCCGGCCTGTCTCGGGCAGAGCCTCCCCTTGTGGGTAGTGCAGGCGTGCTTCAAGTTGCGCTTTGTCTGGCTGCATGGGTGGGTGATTCCGGTAAGATGGTTTGGAGTGACGTTAACGTAAACGTCAAAGTTCGAACCATTCTACGGAGCGGTACCCCAGCGCACTGTCTGCAACCCGACACAACCCTCCCCCATTTTTCACAGCCCCATGGCGATCCAGACCACCTTCACCATCAGCGACCTCGCTAACGAATTTGACCTCACCACGCGTGCCATTCGCTTTTACGAAGACATGGGACTGCTGCAGCCGCAGCGCGAAGGTCCTGGCGGGCGCAACCGGGTGTACAGCGCGCGCGACCGTACCCGGCTCAAGCTCACGCTGCGCGCCAAGCGCCTGGGGTTGTCGCTGAGCGAGGCAAAGGAAATTATCGAGATGTACGACAGTCCGCGCGACACCGGGCCGCAGTTGCGCAAGTTCTTGTTGATTTTGGCCGACCACCGGCGCCAGCTGGATGAGCAAATGGCCGATCTTGTGGCCAATCTGGACGAGGTAAAGGTGCACGAAAAAGAAGCGCGCGCTTTGCTGGCCAAGTTAGACAAGGCGGGCAAAGCAGGTTGACCCGTCTGCGTTCAACCGCCGGCGTCTAACGGCGTATCGAGCCACACCACTTGGCCTTGCCCTGCGTCGTTGATGCGGCGCACCAGCGTAGCGGCTTGCGCCTCTGGCACGAGCAGGGTGGCGCTCACGCCCTCGCCGTGGGCCATGTCCAGCAGGCTGGCGCTGTGCGCGTCCAGCTCGCGGCGCAGCCAGCCTTCCAGTGCGTAGGGCAGCACGCAGCGCAGCGTTTGCTGGCGCACCACCGGTGTTTTTTCTGCTTTCAGCAGCGCTTGCGCCACGCTGTCGGTGTAAGCCCGTACCAGGCCACCAGCGCCCAGCGGCGTGCCGCCGTAATAACGCACCACCGTGGCCAGCACGCCGTCCAAGTCTTGATGGCGCAGCACCTCCAGCATGGGCCTGCCTGCGGTGCCGCCGGGCTCGCCGTCGTCGTTGGCCGCCGAGTGGCCGCCCGCCATCAGCGCCCAGCACACATGCGTGGCGCTGGGGTGTTGGGTGCGCAATTGCGCCACCCGCGCCAGCGCGGCGCTGCGGTCGGGGACCGACTCCACACAGCCCAAAAAGCGGCTTTTCTTGATGACCAATTCGCTGTGGACCGGGGCGGGCAGGGTGTAGGGCATGGGGCTTAGAGCATAGCCCGCATGCGGCCCCGTTCGCGGGCTTGTCAGCGATGTGCTCACCGAGGATCAGGGTTGCCCCGACTTGCCGCACCAGCGGTGATTCGCGCATAATTGACGTTTACGTAAACGTCAAACAAGCCATGACCTCAGCACCCACCGAACACGCGGCCCTGCGCCAGCGCGTGCAAGCCAGCTTGGACCGCCAAGGCATGATGCAGCAGCTCGGCGTGCGGCTGCTGGCTGTGGCGCCCGGCACGGTGACGCTGGCGCTGCCGTATTCCGACCGCGTGACGCAGCAGCAAGGCGGTTTTCACGGCGGTGCCATGGGCGCGCTGGCCGACATTGCGGGCGGTTACGCGGGTTTGACCGTAGCGCCCGAGGGCATGGAGGTGACCACGGTGGAATACAAAATCAACTTTCTCGCCGCCTTTCAGGGTGGAGAATTGCAGGCCACTGGGCGCGTGCTCAAGGGCGGCAAACGCATCATCGTCACCAGCGCCGAGGTGGTGCATGTGGCGCCCGACGGCCAGCGCACCGACTGCGCGGTGATGCAGCAGACGCTGGTGCCGGTGCCCAAAACGTATTGATTTCTCTCACACAACCCAACGTCCATCGATTCCCACCTTTCTCACGCGAGCCCTCACCCCAGCCCTCTGCCAGAGGGACAGGGAGCGAATGCAGAAAGGGTGCCCTTACCCCAACCCTTCAGGAGACACGACATGAACAACCTGCCCGGCCTCAATTTCCAACTCGGTGAAGACATCGACGCCCTGCGCGACGCGGTGCGCGAATTTTCGCAAGCCGAGATCGCCCCGCGCGCCACCGAAATCGACCGCAGCGACCAGTTCCCTATGGACCTGTGGCGCAAGATGGGCGACCTGGGCGTGCTGGGCATCACCGTGCCCGAAGCCGATGGCGGCGCGGGTATGGGCTACCTGGCCCACATGATCGCGATGGAAGAGATCAGCCGCGCCAGCGCTTCGGTGGGCCTGAGTTATGGCGCGCACAGCAACCTGTGTGTGAACCAAATCAACCGCAACGGCACGGCCGCGCAAAAGGCCAAGTACCTGCCCAAGCTCATCAGCGGCGAGCACGTGGGCGCGCTGGCCATGAGCGAGCCCGGCGCGGGCTCTGATGTGATCAGCATGAAGCTGAAAGCCGAAGACAAGGGCGGCTATTACCTGCTCAACGGCAGCAAGATGTGGATCACCAACGGCCCCGACGCCGACACGCTGGTGGTCTACGCCAAGAGCGAACCCGAAATGGGCGCACGCGGGGTGACGGCCTTTTTGATTGAAAAGGGCATGCCCGGCTTCAGCATTGCGCAAAAGCTCGACAAGCTGGGCA
>JAUXXN010000458.1 GCA_030684755.1 Hydrogenophaga sp. | reverse complement strand
AGCCAACCAAGCCTGCGTGGACTATTTCCGGAGCACCCACCATATCTGGGGCGGTTGATGGTCAGCTGCTCCATCGTCATCCCGACCCACAACCGTGACGATCTGCTGGTCCGGGCTGTACGTTCGGCCCTGAAGTCTTGTCCAACCGTTGGCGAGGTCCTGGTGGTGGACGATAAGTCCTTGATCCCGGCCGCGCAGGTGCTGACAGGGGAGACTGATCCTCGACTGCGTGTCATAGTGAACACTGGCCAAAAAGGGGCCGCTAGCACGCGCAACCTAGGTGTGTCTTCCGCCAGAGGCGACGTAGTCTTCTTCTTGGATGACGATGATGTGATCCTGCCCGGCTACTGCGAGCGCATTTTGGCTCCCGGGGGACCTGTCAGTCAGGCAGATTGGGGTTTTTCCAGTGTCCTCATACGCCAACAAGGGCAATCGAGTGATACCTTGCTGCAGCGCAAACGACTATGTCGTGGCGTGGCTCCTGTCAAAGCACGGGTGCGGGACAGCGTCGCTGCCACCAGCGACGGTTTTTGGATACGGAAAGTCCGCTTTGATCAGGTGGGTGGGTTCGATCCAGAGCAAACCATCGATGAAGACACCGACCTGTGCGTTCGTCTTTTAGGTCTAGGGCACCGTCCATGGTACGAGCCCGAACCAGGCATGCTAATTTACCGCGGGTTCGCCCCAGCAAGGGTCGGCGGTGCCCAATTGACCACGGCAACTCCGATTTCAAAAGGCTTGATGTGCTACCGGAGAACATATGACAAGAATGCGGATAGGTTCGGCTTGTACAGCGTCATGCGGTGGTTTTTGGTAACGCGCTATTTGCGCCGCGCTGTCAAGGCCGGTCGGGTGGATGTGGCCAGAGACTTCGTACGTTCTCAGGCACCGTGGATGTGGTCTCGAATGCTAGCCGTTTATGTCATTCTCAAACGGTTTAAACACAGTTAATTCCTGACCTTACCTGGGTGTTTTTCGAGAGGTTGTTACCGGCTCCGATGCGGCACATAATCGCACGGAACTCGACAGCTATTTAGCTTTTTTTCGGAAATTTTGTTGATCCCTGTTTTAAAACCTCAGAGAGTATTTTTGCGAAACGGTAATGAATTCAGGTGGTTTCTTCATTCGAAATGAAGGGTCCTGATGCTAGAAGGCCAAGCATCGGTATGAAGAAATAGGCTTGGGCACGAATCAGTAGGCCGCTATCTGATAGACAGGTTAAGCCGAGAATGGTGACATAGACAGGCAATAAAGGATTTCGGTCTGGCATGCTTAGCCAGGCCACACATATACTTGCTAATAATGAAGCGAAGACTAGAACACCTAGCAATCCGATCTCCACGCCAAACAATAGGTACTGGTTGTGTGGTTGCGCGCAGCCTATATTGCACATCCTTTCGTCGGCAAAAGCCTTTTCAGCTAGAAGCGGATAAGATCCAACGCCGTGTCCCAATAAGGGCCGCTCCTTGATAAGATCCAACGAAATATTCCACATTTGTAAACGAGCACCTACTGAGGAGTAGTCATTCTTGAATTGGAATTTGGTCACTTCCTCATAGGCCAATTGGAACCGATTCTGTAGGCTGCTCGATGAAAAAACCAGCAAAATTGTCATCAATATAAAACCGCCCAGGGATGGCAGCACCCATTTTTTGGGTACAGAAACCATCAGCAATGTCAGCATAGCCATTAGAAGCGTGACCTGACCAGTTCGTGCGATGCTTAGATGGGTAATGCTCAGTGCAGATAGAAGCGAGAGCAGTACCCAGAAGAGGCGTTGTCCTAATCGCTGTAGGGTCCAGGCGCGATGTAGGCAGAATGCTGTGAAGAAAGCCATAACAACGGTTTGCGCTATATGATGCTCAAATACACCGGTATCACCATTAAGCGTGTTCTGGTAGGTACGAGTCCATGGTATTTCGAGCCAAACATCAGCGTAAACGTGAGCTAATGTGACGACCATGCCCGCTGCAAAGCCGTTCCAGCAACGCCGACGCCATTGGGCGGTATCAATCAGTGACACGATGATCGGGATGAACAAGAGCTTGCTGTAGGCTTGAACGCCGATAAGAGTTCTGTGTAAATCGGCTTCGCTGTAAAGTGCGCTGCCTACAATAATAAAAAACAGTGCAACTGAAGCTTTAGTAACTGGGTTTTTTTGCATCAGTTGCCATTTGCAAGGAAAGTCGCCTGACAGCAGCCAGCCTATAATCATTAAAGCCGAGGATGTGTTGAACAGCGCCTTAGAAAATGAAATTGAGACCAAGATGCCAACCACGCTCCATTGAGCCATAGTTAGCATTCGATTTTGAAAAAAAGTCATAGGGATTATGGCAAGTCGCATGTTGCATCGGTTTGTAGAAAGATGAATCTTTGCTCAAACGAATGACAAATATCCGTAGCTGATCTTATTTTCTGACACTTCAGATAAGCGCATCATGAAAAGTCTTTCCGTAAAGCAAAGGGCTTGCCCCCAGAGCAATTACCAGAGCGGATTACGGAAGAACTTCTTATAGAGCGCTTAGCGTTGCTTGATTGAGACTAAATATCTCGAAAAATGGAATTTGCAACATTCTTCACCGCACCAGCAACCCATTCACCACCACCAAATCCTGCGCCGCCAGCTGGCCGCTGGCCTGCTTCAGGCGCAGACCACCCAGCAGCACGTTGTAACGCGCCACGGCCAGATCGCGTTTGGTTTGGAACAGCTGGCTTTGGGCATTCAGCACGTCGATGTTGATGCGCACGCCCACCTGGTAGCCCAGCTTGTTGGCGTCGAGCGCGCTTTGGCTGGAGGCTTCTGCGGCTTCCAGCGCTTTAACTTGACCTTGGCCTGAGAGAACGCCGAAATAGGCTGCTCGGGTGGCCTGGCTCACGCCACGCTGGGCGGCTTGCAGGTCGGTGCGGGCTTTGTCTTCCAGTGCCAGGGTTTCTTTGATGCGGTTTTGTACCGCGCCGCCGGTGTACAGAGGCATGTTGAACTGCACGCCCACGCTGGCGGTGTTGGTGCGCACGTTGCCGGCGAATCCGCTGGTAGGTGCCCGTGCCAACTGGTATTGACCCACCAAGTCCAATGTAGGTTGTTCGCCGGTTTTGGCTTTGCGAGTTTCCAGCTGCGCTATTTCCAGGCCTTTGGTGGCTTGCAGCACGGCGGGGTGGCGGGTTTCGGCCTGGGCCACCCAGGCTTGCGGGTCGGCGGGTGTTAGGGCGGGCAGGGCCACGGGGGCGGCCAGGGGTTTGGGGGCTACGCCGGTTTTGCCCACCAATTGGTCGAGTGCCAGCTTTTTGACGCGCAGGTCGTTTTCGGCGGCAATCTCTTGCGCCAACACAAGGTCGAAACGGGCTTGCGCTTCACGCGAGTCGGTCACGGTGGTAGTGCCCACTTCAAAGTTGCGTTTGGCAGCAGCCAGTTGTTCTGACACGGCCGTTTTTTGCGCTTTGACAAAAGTGAGCGTGTCTTCGGCGGCCAGTACATCGAAATACCCTTGCGTGGTGCGCACGATCAGGTCTTGTTCGGCGCTGTCCAGTTGTGCTTTGGCGATGTCGATGCTCAGTTGGGCTTGCTCGTTGATGAGCTGGTTGGCTGGGCGGTAGAGCGGGTGGCTGGCTGAAATGGCCACGCTTTGGCTGTTGCTGGTGCCTTCGAGGGCGGCGGCGGAGCTGTCGCGACGGGCCCAGTTCATGGCTGCGGCCAGTCCAGCTTGTGGCAGCAGACCAGCTTGGGCTTGGGCGGCTTTGGCTTGGCTGGCGTCAAACTGGGCGCGGGCCGACAGGTAGATCGCGTCAAAGCCCCTTGCCGCTTCGTACAGCTCCACCAGGCTCTGAGCCTGGACGCCGGTGGTTCCACCCAGCGCCAAAAGGGCGCTGATGGCCAAACGGCTCAGCGCCAGCGGGCGCTTGGTGGGAAACGGGCTGTTGAAAGATGCGTGCATGGAATTTTCCTTTGGGGCAAAGCGGTGGAGCAGCGAGTCGTCGTTGGGCTCAGTAAACCGGGACTGTGGCGTCGAGTTCTTGAGACCAAGCGTGTATGCCGCCGTGGATATTGACGACTTCGGTAAAGCCGTTCTGCATAAGAAAGTGCACCACCTGCGCGCTGCGTGCGCCGTGGTGGCACAGGCAGGCAATGGGTTGGTTGCGGTCCAGTTCCAGGTAGCGGGCGGGCACGCTGCGCATGGGCATGGCAAGCAGCGTGAAGCCGTCGGCCTTGACCGATGCGGTTTGCAGCTCCCAGGGCTCGCGCACGTCCAACACGGTGGGCAGGGCGCCCGCAGCGGTGTGGGCAGCGGCGGATGCCAGCCAGTCTTTGAGTTGGGCGGGGTGGATCGAGATCATGGCGGTGGGCTGAAAACGGCGGGTTCAGAACTGGAAGCGCGAGGCTTCGGGGAAGTTCAACAGGCGCGGGGCCAGGGTGTCCCAGGGCTGGGCATTTTGGAACGAGGCATCGGCCACGCGGGTGACGATGGTGGCGCGCATCACCGGCTCATGGCCGACGATGGCGACCAACCGACCACCGGGTGCCAGCAGGGCGAGCAGGGCGGGCGGGACTTCGGCCACCGAGCCGCTGAGCACAATGGCGTCAAACGGGCCTTCGGCGGTGCAGGCGGCGAACTGGTTGGCGGCGGCGTCGGCGCTGCGCACCTCGGCGTTGCCGATGCCGGCCTGTTTCAGGTTGTCGCGGGCGCGTTGGGCCAAGTTGGGGTCGATTTCAACCGTCACCACGCGCTGCGCCAAGCTGGCCAGCAGCGCGGCCATGAAGCCGCTGCCGGTGCCCACTTCCAGCACCTTGTCGGTGGGCTTGAGTTGCAGGTCTTGCAGCAGGCGGGCTTCTACCTTGGGCGCAAGCAGGCATTGGCCTTCGGTGGCGGGCTGGGTCAGGGGCAATTCCATGTCGGCAAAGGCCAGCGCTTGGTGGGGTGCGGGCACAAAGGCTTCGCGGTGTACGCGGGCCAACAGCTCCAACACGGTAGCGTCCAGCACTTCCCAGGGGCGGATCTGCTGCTCGATCATGTTGAAGCGGGCCTGGTTCAGGCTCATGGGGGTGGCGGGTTGAGTGGTCATTTTTGATACTCTGGTGGGTATATTAGCCGATGTTGATTCATTTTACT
>JAUXXN010000245.1 GCA_030684755.1 Hydrogenophaga sp. | reverse complement strand
TGGCAAGACCCGCACTGGCCGCACGCGCTGGCGCTGACGCTGTGGACCGGCCTGGCCTCCACTGCGCTGGCGTGGTGGCTGTCGGCCGCGTTGCTGGCGCAGGGCTTTGTGCGGCAGTCGCTGGGGCGGATGCTGCACGGTTTGCCGGTGATGCTGGCCACGCCGCATGCCGCGTTTGCCATTGGTCTGGTGTTTTTGCTGGCGCCCAGCGGCTGGGTGCTGCGGGCGCTGTCGCCCTGGCTCACCGGTTTTGAATTTCCCCCGCCCTGGCGCACCACACAAGACCCGTGGGGCCTGGGGCTGATTGCGGCACTCACAGCCAAGGAAATTCCGTTTTTACTCTGGACCGCCGCCACCCAGCTGCAGCGCGACGACGTGCGTCAGCGCTGGCGCAGGGAACACGCGCTGGCTCAGACGATGGGCTACAGCCCAGAGCGCGCGTTTTGGTGCGTGGTGTGGCCGCAGCTGAGCGCGCGCCTGTGGTGGCCACTGCTGGCGGTCATGGCTTATGGCCTCACCGTGGTGGACATGGCGCTGGTGATCGGCCCGGCCTCACCGCCCACGCTGGCTGTGCTGGCCTGGCAGTGGCTGCAGGACGCCGACCTGGCCGTGAACGCGCAAGGTGCCGCAGCGGGCGGCACACTGGCGCTGGCCCTGTTGGCGGCCGCGCTGTTGTGGTGGGGCATGCAGAAGTTACACCGGCGCAGCGGCCTCCAACTGAGCGGCCAGCGCGGTGCTGGGTCACAAGCCACCCACGAAGATCCGTCCGGCGGTTTGCCCGCGAGCTACCTGCTGCTGGCGAGCGTGTATGGCGCCGTGCTGCTGGCCCTGGCCGTGGGCAGCATCGCGGGCGTGTGGCCGTTTCCGCAGGTGTGGCCCGAAACCGTCACTGGGCAAGCCTGGCAGCGCGTGTGGGACAGCCGCGACACCGTGGGCACCACGCTCGGGCTGGCGCTGGCCTCTGCCGCACTGGCGCTGGCCTGGTGCGTGGCCTGGCTGGAACTGGCCCCGCGCCGCTGGGACACGGCCCTGCGCCCCGTGCTGTACCTGCCGCTGGTGCTGCCCGCCGTGCTGTGGGTGGTGGGCCTGTACAGCCTGGCGCTGCAGTGGCGGCTGGAAGGCCAGTGGTTCGGGCTGTTGCTGGCGCACACGGCCATGGTGCTGCCTTATGTGCTGCTGGCGCTCAGCCCGGCCTACCTGGGTTTTGATGTGCGCTACGCCCAACTCAATGCCAGCCTGGGCCATGGCACCTGGCATTTTTTGTGGCGCATCAAATGGCCGCTGCTGCGCCGCGCGCTGGCCGCCAGCGCCGCCGTGGGCTTTGCCGTGAGCGTGGCCCAGTACCTGCCCACGCTGTACATCGGGGCCGGGCGCTTCAACAGCGTCACCACCGAGGCCGTCAACCTGGCGGCCGGCGCGCAGCGCTCGCTCACCAGCGCTTACGCGGGGCTGCAGTTTGTGCTGCCGGTGCTGGCGTTTGCGCTGGCCGCCTGGCTGGGCGCACCTCGCCGCTTTAAAGTCACCCGTTCATGACGTTACAGGTCCACATCATCCAGCTTGGCAGCGCGCAGCGCGTGCTGTTGAAAGACCTGCGCTTTACCGTGCAGCCCGGCCACATCCTCACGCTCATGGGGCCCAGCGGCAGTGGCAAAAGCTCGGTGCTGGCGGCCATTGCCGGCACACTGGGCAGCGTGGCCGAAGGTGCCCAGGCACTGCGCGCGCAAGCCAGCGTGCGGCTCCATGGTGAAGATATCAGCCAGCGACCCACCGCGCAACGCGGCGTGGGCCTGCTGTTTCAAGACGCGCTGCTGTTTGCCCACTTCACGGTGGCAGAAAACCTGTTGTTTGCCGTGCCACCCGGCCCGCGCACGCAGCGCATGGCCCAGGTGCAGCAGGCGCTGACTGAAGCCGGTTTGCAAGGCTACGGCGAACGCGACCCGGCCACACTCTCGGGCGGGCAGCGGGCTCGAGTGGCACTCATGCGAGCACTGCTCGCCCAGCCCAGGGCCTTGCTGCTGGACGAGCCCTTTTCCAAGCTCGACGCCGAGCTGCGCGACCAATTCCGCGCCTTCGTTTTTGACCACATCCGATCGCGCCAGATACCGGCTGTGCTGGTCACGCACGACGCCGCCGACGTGGCGGAGCCCGACCACCTGATTGCGCTGGACCATGCTGGATAAAGCCATACAACAGGCGCTGAAGCCGCTCATGACCCGCGCTGCACGCGGCCTGGTGCGCTTGGGCGTGGGGGCGGACGCCATCAGCCTCGCCGGCTTTGCTGTGGGCATGGGCGCCGCCGCCGCCATTGCCCTGCAGCACTATGGGGCGGGCCTGGCGCTGCTGCTGCTCTCGCGTTTGATGGACGGGCTGGACGGCGCCGTGGCCCGCGCCACACAGCCCACCGACCGGGGCGGTTTTCTCGACATCACGCTCGACTTTCTTTTTTACGCCGCCATACCGCTGGCCTTTGCGCTGGCCGACCCGAGCGCAAACGCCCTGCCTGCGGCCGTTCTGCTGGCCGCCTTCATCGGCACCGGCAGCAGCTTCCTGGCGTTTGCCGCCGTGGCGGAAAAACGCAAACTGCAGTCGCTGGCGTTTCCCGACAAAAGCTTTTACTTTCTGGGCGGCCTCACCGAAGCCACCGAAACCATCCTCGCCTTCACCGCCATGTGCCTGTGGCCGCAGTGGTTCCCGCACATCGCCTACGGCTTTGCGGTGTTGTGCGGCATCACGATCGCGATGCGCATTGCTTGGGGATGGCAGCGGTTTGGGTGACCCGGCGATCGGCGTCTACGCACTCACAGCCGTGCTGCCGGCCTGGCTGGCAATGAAGCGGGTCAGGTACCGGTCGGTGCGGGTGGTGTGGTTGGCAAACCAGTCGAACAAAAACAGCTGGATCTGAAAACCGAGGTACAGGCGCGCATGGCGTTGTTGCGCAATGTCGTCGGCCAGCCGAAGGTAGCGTTGGGTGAAACTGCGGTGCTCTTGCACATGGGCCGCGAGGTGGGGGTAGTTCAGGCGGTGCATCATGGCTTCTTCGGTTTCAAAGTGCATCGTCACATACTGGCCGATGAAGCGCATGACGTCGTCGATACCCACGAGGTCGCCCGTGGAAACTTTGGCCGCCAGGTCGTTGATGTGTGCCAGCAACTCTTGGTGCTGCCCGTCGATCAGCGTGTTGCCCACCAAAAACTCGTCCCGCCAGACCAGCTCGCTACCCACTTCGCCCGTGGCATGGTGGATGCCGGTGGCCCGGTATTCGCGGCAGCGGCTCAAATAGGTTTGCGCCGGCTGGTCGTCGGGCACCTGGTCTAGGCAGGCTTGCAGCAAAGGCTCGGCCCGGTCGATTTCGTTCAGGTGGTAATAGGCCACCGCTTCTTCAAAGGCATGGCGGGTTGCCAACTTGCCTTCGCGCAGGGCGGGCAGATCGGCATCGAACACTTCATAAACCGAGTGCGGCTGCGATTTGCCTTTGACCCGGATGCGATCAATAAAACGCACGCAATAGCGATTGGGGTCTTGCAGGTTGTACAGGGTTTGCTCGCTGATGAGCAGCGAAATGCCGTAGGTCTTGGTCATGCTCTCCAGGCGCGATGACAAATTCACGGCATCGCTCAACACCGTCAGCTCCAGCCTGTGCTTGCCGCCCACCAGGCCGAGCATCACGATGCCGGTGTTCAGGCCAATGCCAATGCGTGTGGGCAACGGGCTTTGGCGTGTGCGCCTGTCGTGCGGCAGATGCGCCGGCAAGGGCCTGCTGCTTTGACGCCGGTCGTTGCCGTCTGCCAGTCGCTGCAACATGTCGATAGCGCTGCGCACCGCGTCGTCGGCACTGCGCGGAAAGAGCGCCATGATGGCGTCGCCTATGTACTTGTCGATAAAGCCCCCGTGGGCCTCTATGGCGGGCTCCATGCTGCCGAGATAGTCGTTGATGAATGCGTAGGTTTGCGCAGCCGTCATGTTTTCCGACTGCTGGGTGAAGTTGCGGATGTCGGTGAACAACACCGTCATGGTGGTTTCCAGGTGCTGTCCACGGCGCAACTCGGTCAGGTTCTGGGCACCGAGCAGGTGCACCAAACCTTCAGGAACAAAACGGCCAATGGCCGCCTCGGTGCGCGCCAAGCGCTCTTGCATCTGCGCCAGTTCACTCAAAGAACGGGGGCTGGTCGACACGTCGTTGGGTGTGGTGGCCGTCAAGGTCATCTCCCTGGCGTGAAGGGGCAGCCGTTGTGTGCGCCCGGTGAGGCACAAGATCCACAAGACGGCAGGGGCAACGCCGCTGGCGCCCGGTCTGTCGAGGTGGCGAACACCGACAGCAACTTGGTCAACCGGGTGGACTGGCACTGTGGGCACTGCGGCACCGTGTCTGAACGCACCAGCGTTTCAAATTCGTGGTTGCAATCGGAACACGCGTATTCGTACATAGGCATTGGGCTCTCCTTAAACCATGCGCGGTCAAGTATCGCCGTTTCGGTCACCCGCATCCACTACGCCCGCGCCACCGGAATGTCGGCCAGCCGCGTCGTGTATTGGGGCGTCAGCCGCTCCTGCCGCATGCCCCATGTGCGCGGCGGCCCGGCTTGCCCGGTGGCCGCAGAATGCACTGTGCCTTGCCCGTAGCGCTCGTTGATGGCATCGACCGCCGTCATCAGCCGGGTGCGGTCGCGGGCGGGTGGCTCATCGGCGGGCTCCAGCGCCAGCAGGCCTTGTTGCACGCTGGCGGGCAGCAAGTCCAGCAGCATCACCCCGGCTTTGACGAACGCGTGGCCCGGCACATACATGCGGCGCATGCCCTCGGCAGCGGCCTGCACCAGGGCCAAGGTGTCGTCGGTGGGCAGGCGCAGCGGCACCACCACGCTGCGCGAACACTGCGGCCCCGCCCGGTGCGGTGAGGTGCGCACAAACACCAGCAGCCCAGCGGCCAAGCTGTGTTGCTGGCGCAACTTCTGCGCCGCACGGGTGGCGAACTCGCTCACCGCCTGCACCAAGGCGGGCAAGTCGCACACCGGCTGGCCAAACGAGCGCGTGCAAGCAATTTGCTGCTTCGGTGCTGGCGCATCGTCCACCGACATACAAGGCTGCCCCTGCAACTCGCGCACCGTGCGCTCCAGCACCACACCCCAGCCGCTGCGCACCGTGGCGGGGTTCATGCGCGCCAGGTCCAGCACGGTGTGAATGCCCACCGCCTGCAGCTGCTTGGCGATGCGCGGCCCCACGCCCCAAACCTCCCCCACCGCCGTGGCAGCCAACACGTCGTCCACGTCTTGCGCAGGCAGTGTGCCTAGGTGACACACCTGCGCGTGTTCTGCCGGATAGCTGCCCGGCTTGCGCTCGGCGGTTTTGGCGATGTGGTTGGCCAGCTTGGCCAGGGTTTTGGTGGGGGCCATGCCAATGCAGGTGGGCAAACCCGTCCAGCGCAAGATGCGGCTGCGCACCTGCCGCGCGCGGGCCACCAAGTCGCCGCGCACGCCGTGCAACCCGACAAAACTCTCGTCGATGGAATAAATCTCCTGCGTTGGCCCCAAACCGGCGGCCAGGCTCATCATGCGGTCGCTCAT
>JAUXXN010000442.1 GCA_030684755.1 Hydrogenophaga sp. | reverse complement strand
CACCGGCCTGGAGCCCCGGCGCGTGGCGCTGGTGGACCAAGAAGCTTCGATGCTGGACTTGGTGAAAAGCGGTGTGGGGCTGAGCCTGGTGCGCGACTCGATTGCCATGCGCGAAGCGCAGGCGCGCGGCTTGGTGGTGGCCGACCAAGTGGCGCTGGAATGCGACCTGAGCTTCATCTGCCTGGCCGAGCGCGCCGGTGAACCGGTGCTGGCCAGCGCTTGGGAGGCGCTGGAAGCGGTGTGGGGGCAAACCTAAGCCCACACCACCTTGTTGCGACCGCCTTGTTTGGCGGCGTACAGAGCCTCGTCGGCTTGGGCCAGCACCACATCCACGCCTTGCGGCGTGTCTGACTGCGATTGAACGCCGCCCATGCTCACCGTGACGGCGATGCGGGTGGTGCCGAACAGGGCGGGTGAAACTTCCACCGCCGACCGTATGCGCTCCGCCATCATCGCGCCACCTTCTGCCGGCGTTTGTGGCAGCAGGATGGAGAACTCCTCGCCACCCAAACGGCCCAGCAGATCGGTACCGCGCAGATGGCTCTGGATGGTGGCCACAAAGTGCTTCAGCACCTCGTCACCGGCGGCATGTCCGTGGGTGTCGTTGACGCGTTTGAAGAAGTCAATGTCCGCGCTCAGCACACAGAAATCCGACCCATAGCGATTGGACCGGTTGATCTCTTGGTCCAGCGCATGCATGAAGTGGCGGCGGTTGGCGCAACCGGTCAGCGCATCGGTGTTGGCTTGGCGATCAAGAACCTGGTTGATGGACTGCAAGGCGCTCTGCTGTTGCTGCGTGGTGATCACGTACTGCGCTGCACCGGCTGCCAAGGTTGCGCTGAGCAACACCAAGGTGCTGACCAAGCCAAACCACCACAGTTGATCACGCTGGTTGCTGGCCAAAAGGGGCTCCAAGTCGCGCAACACATACACCTTCAAAATGCCCTCGCTGGTCGAGTGGCTGCCAAGGGCGTGTCGCCGCTCAACATAGCGCCAAGGCACCTGAAACGGTGCTGCGCCCTGAGCGGTAAGGCTCAGGTCCACCGTGTCGAAGTGTTGACGCTTGTAGCGTTTGTCTTTGTCCTGCGCCGACAGCGTGTGAACGGTCGCGCCCGGTATGGTTTGCATGAGCAGCGCTGGGTCG
>JAUXXN010000241.1 GCA_030684755.1 Hydrogenophaga sp. | reverse complement strand
TCAAGCATCACCCGCGATTCGGCGTTGATGATGTCGTTGTCCTCGGCCTCGGCGAGGGTTTCGATCAGCTCGTCCTTGGAGTCCGGCCCGGGATGGATAAATTCCGCAAGCTTTTGGAGGAAACCACGTTTGTCGACATGCCGCAGGCTGCGCTGCGGCCCACTACTGGGAGGGGATTCGGCCACTGAAGGGTATATGAGTGTTGAGACAGGGGGCAAGGATACCGCAAGCACCCCGTTGCAAGCAAAAGTATCCGTCAGGCGGGTTCAGTTGCGGAACCGGGAATGTGCGCTACGCACGCCTTGGCGCAGCTCCTGAAGCGGTGCCAGAACCGCCCAAAACTGCTTGACTTGCGCCTTGAGGTGGTAGTCGGTCAGCGCCACATGCTCTTGAAACAGCTCGGTCATGCGCGAATCAAAATCGGCTGGCGGCAAGTGCACATGAGCCTCGCTCTCGCTGCCGTCGCGCTTGACCACCGCACCGGCTTGGCGGGCAATTTTGAGCATCGCGTTGTTTTCTGACAGGGCGTGGATAAACAAGAGGTTCACGCCTTCGTTGCGGGCATGCATCACGGCCCGCTCAAACAGGCATCTGCCGTAGCCCCTGCCCCGGGCGCTTTTGGACACCGACACACCAAACTCGGCGCAGTTGATGCAGTTGGGGTCGCCCGAGAAAGCCAGGTGCGCCATGGCAATCAGCTCCAGCTTGCGGTTGAAAATGCCGAACAGCTCATCGCGGTCAAAGTCCAGTTGGTCCACGTAACGGTGAATCTGCTCGTCACTGGCCACATAACCAAAGCGCAGGTAACGGTCTTGCGGCTCCAGCGCCAGCAAGTGGGCCGCTATGCGCTCCCGGTGCGAGACGCCGATGGACCGAATGGGAACGCCCGCAGCCTCGGTCTGCTGCGCTATTGGCTTGGGTGTTTTGTGGTGGCGTGCGTCGACGGGCGTGGCAGCCAGCACCTGCGCGTCAGGCACCGGCTTGGGCCATGAGGTGGAATTGAACATGCCTAGAATATAAGGGTTTTCCCTATATTGACAACGAACAACCTCTCTAACCCGCAAAAACCCGACGTGCAGGCGTTGTCACAACGGCAAAGCGGTGGTGCTTTTCACACGGTCCATCACGAAGCTGGTCTTGCAGTCTTGCACGCTGGGGTGTTTGAGCAAGGTGTCCATCATGAAGCGCGAATAGGCTGCCATGTCGGCCACCACCAGGCGCAGCTGAAAGTCCATCTCGCCGGTGAGCGCGGCGCATTCCACCACCTCGTGCCAGCCCATCACGCTGGCACGAAACTGGTCCATGGGGTTGCGTTTGGCGCTCTCGGCGTGCTTCTCCAGCCGCACGTTCACATAGGCGGTGAGGCCCAGGCCCACGGCTTCGGGTTTCACCAGGGCCACATAGCGGTCGATCACACCACTGTCTTCCAGCCGCTTCACGCGCCGCAACACGGCACTGGGCGACAGGCCCACCACCTCGGCGATCTGGTCGTAGGTGGCGCGGCCGTCGGCCTGCAGGCTGCGCAATATGTGGCGGTCGAGCTTGTCCAGTGTGGGCATAGCCGACATTTTGCAGTTTTCCTGCGTATGCGCCTCAGGCAACACCCCAATACGCTGGAATCGTGATGCCTTGCGCCGATACAGTGGCGGATCACCTCGACCACAACGGAGACACGCATGAACGCCGCCTTGCCACAGACCGCAACCCCACCCGCCACCACCGCCACGGAATGGGCCAACCCCATGGGCACGGACGGTTTCGAGTTCATCGAATACGCCGCGCCCGACCCAGTGGCCATGGGCGCCCTGTTTGAGCGCATGGGCTTCAAGCCCATCGCGAAGCACCGCCACAAGGCGGTGACGCTGTACCGCCAGGGCGGCATCAACTTCATCATCAACGCCGAGCCCGACAGCTTTGCGCAGCGCTTTGCCCGCCTGCACGGCCCCAGCGTTTGCGCCATTGCGTTCCGGGTGCAAGACGCGAAGGCGGCCTACGAGCGCGCCATTTCAGTCGGTGCCTGGGGCTACGCCCACACCGCTGGCCCCGGCGAGCTGAACATCCCGGCCATCAAGGGCATTGGCGACTCGATCATTTATTTCATTGA
>JAUXXN010000240.1 GCA_030684755.1 Hydrogenophaga sp. | reverse complement strand
GTTTTTACAAAGACGGCTACGGCAAGGATTACAGCATTCAAAAAGTGGCGGCCGACGCTGTGGCCAAGGGTGAGGAAGCCTGGGTAAATTTTCAGGCTGCCTTTGCCACCCTGGCCGACAAGTTGGCGGTGTTTGACGCGCTGCGTCTGGCAGACGATGGCCTGGGTTTTGTGAGTGCCTTTGCCGACAAACCGCTGATTGCCTTTATGGGCAACACGGTGGAAGACAAAAAGAAAGAGGGCAAGGGCGAAGACGACGAGGTGTCGGACATTCGCAAGCTGCTGGCCTATTTGGCCAAGCTCACGCCCGCACAGCGCACGCGGCTGGCCCCGGTGTTCAACGGCGACCACACCGGCCACTTGACCCTGACCCGCTGCGCCGCCGTGGCCGATGAGATTTACCTCTCATGGGGCGATGGTGCGTATTGGGGCATTGTCAACGTGGGCAATGGCGACAAGTTTTTTAACGAGTCGCAAGACCACCCGGAGCTGAAAGATGCGCACGGTCAGCCGCTGGTGCAGTTGCGCAAGGCGCCGATTGTGGAGCGCCGCTTTCAGTTCAACGACATTGATTTGCCCGGCTCACCCATCAATGTGCTCGTGGGTAGCCGCAAGTTTGCCGAGGGCTGGAACTGTTACCGCGTGTCGGTGATTGGTTTGGTGAACTTGGGTGCCAGCAAGGGCAACAAGATCATTCAAATTTTTGGCCGGGGTGTGCGTTTAAAGGGTTTGCAGGCCGATGGCAAGCGCCGCTTTATTGAGCACGGCGAAGACGGCGATGCGCTGTTGGCAGACGATACGCCCGAGAACCAGCTCAGGCGGCTGGAAACGCTGCATGTGTTCAGCCTGAAGGGCACTTATCTGGAGGTGTTTCTGAAAGGGCTTGAGCAGGAGCTGCCGCGCTGGGTGCTGGAGCGGCGGGTGCCGGTGCAGGCGCAAAGCCTGAAGTTGGGCCAGTCCAAAGTGGCGTTTGACGCTTACGCGGGCCGCTTGTCCATCTTCAAGGTGGGGCGCGAAGTGTCGGAGCCCCGCCTGCTGGCAACACTGACTTTTGCCCACGGTGCGCCCAAGTGGCAGTGGGCTTATTTTCAAGGCGGTGCGCAAGAAAGTGGCGAGCTGGCCCGCTTTGGCCTGAGCCTGGATGTGCGCCCCGACGCGGCAGATGCCGAGCACAACCTGGCGCAGCATTTGCGCGACGCGGCCAGCCCAGGCGCTGCGGGCTTTTTGCCCTTGACCGAGCTGGAGCGCAAGCTGCAAACCTTGCAGCGTGCGCGCCGCATGCAGTTGCTTGTGCAAGACGGCGAGACGGTGCGGCCTGTGGGGCTGCCCGATGTGCTGGGGCTGGTGAACGCGGTGAGCTACCACCGGGCCTGGGCCGATGTGGGTTTTGCGGTGCGCGAGCAGTTGTTGTCGCAAACGCTGGCGCATGTCGTGGGCCAGCTGCACAACAAGCTGATTTACGACCTGAACAAGCGCCGCTACCGCATGGGCGAACCGCTGCGCCAGTCGGCCCCCGGGGTGCCGGGCGACTTTGTCAGCCACTACGACCTGCGCATTGAGTTTGACAAAGAGGCCGATAAACAAGGCTTTGAGAGCCGTTATCCGTCTCCCCTGTTGCCTGAGCAGTTGCCGTTGGACTTGCAGCAGTCGCGCCACATTTACACGCCGTTGTTTCAAAGCCCTGAGAACCAGGCGGTGAGGCAAGGCTTTAAGTTCAAAACCCTGTCCATCAGTCCCGATGCACTCAACCCGGGCGAGCGAAAATTTGTGCAAGACCTGCACACTTTTTTGGCCGATCCGGTGCGCCAGTCACGTTTGAAGGCGTTTGATTTTTACCTCATGCGCAACGTGGAGAGCCTGCGCTCGGTGGGCGTGTATCTGGACAGCGAAACCCGCGCTTATTTCCCCGACTTTGTGTTGTGGGCTGTGAGCAACAAAAAGACCCATGTGTTGCTGGTAGATCCGAAAGGCCAATCGGGCATTCAAAACTGGCATTCGCTGGAGTCTTTTAATGCCAAAGTGTCTTTGGCCCACAGCCAAGACCTGCTGGACTTGGCCCAGCAACTCACCTCGCGTGAGGGCAAGGCATTCAAGGTGGATTCGTTCATTTTGCTGCGCAAATCGTCTCCATTGGGCAGGGCAGCGAACGGTTCCCACTACAAGTTGGATGATGTGGAAAAGCTGGAGCGCTTGCACATCTTGCATTTGGATTGGGCACCGAACGATGCGTCACAAAACCGACCACTGGACGAAGACGGACAAGCCTTGCCTCAGCCGCCCAGCGGGCGTTGTTATGTCGAACGCATGTTTGACCGGGCGGGTTTGCCCACCTAGTACCCGTTTGGTATCCGACCCAACACCCGTGAGCAGGGGTGCGGTCGTCAACACCCAGAGTGAATAAAGCATGACACAGACACCCCAAGTGAAATTGTTCGAGTCGGTTCAAGTGCGCTCGCATTGGAGCGTGGAAGAAGAGAAGTGGTATTTCTCGGTGGTGGACGTGGTAAAGGTGCTCACGGACAGCACGAATCCAACCGATTACCTGAAAAAGCTACGCAAGCGCGATGCCGAGTTGGGCAGCTACCTGGGGACAAATTGTCCCCAGGTAGCAATGCCCAGCGAATCCGGCGTCATACGCAAAACGCTGGCCGCTGATGTGTCCACTATTCTGCGCTTGATCCAGTCCATCCCGTCACCCAAAGCCGAGCCCTTCAAGCAGTGGCTGGCCAAAGTGGGCTATGAGCGCATGCAAGAAATAGCCGATCCTGCGCAAAGTCTGGACCGTGCCCGCGAAAACTGGCAAAAACTGGGGCGCAGCGATAAGTGGATTCAGCAACGCATGACAGGGCAGGAAACCCGCAACAAGCTCACCGACTATTGGAAGGACAGCGGAGTCGAGAAGGCTGACGAGTTCGCTCTCTTGACCAACATCATTCACCAGGAGTGGACGGGGCTGAGTGTTCAGGCGCACAAGTCGCTCAAGTCACTGAAAACGCAGAATCTGCGTGACCACATGAGCGAAGCGGAGTTGATTTTTACCGCATTGGCTGAGCTGTCTACCCGACAAATTGCAGAAACTGACCAAGCCCAAGGCGTGGCGCAAAACGCCAAAGCGGGCTTGGAGGGTGGCCGTGTCGCCAAACGCGCCAAACAAGACCTTGAAAATCGCACGGGACAGAAGGTAGTGACGGGCAGCAACTTTTTGCCCCCGGCTCAAACCGCGCCCTTATCGAAGAAATTACCGGGCAAAAGCTGAAGCCAAGCCTCTGGAGCACCTATGACGACCGACCTCTTGATCCCATCCACCGACAACGCCCCAGAAGACAACCTGGCCAGCTACGCCCAACGCGCCTACCTCGAATACGCGCTCTCCGTCGTCAAGGGCCGTGCCTTGCCCGATGTGTGCGACGGGCAAAAGCCGGTGCAGCGGCGCATTTTGTACGCCATGGCCCGCATGGGCCTGGGCTACAGCGGCACCAACAACAACACCGCCGCCAAGCCGGTGAAATGCGCCCGCGTGGTGGGCGATGTGTTGGGCCGCTACCACCCGCACGGCGACAGCGCCGCCTACGACGCGTTGGTGCGCATGGCGCAAGACTTTGCGCAGCGCTACCCGCTGATCGACGGCCAAGGCAACTTTGGCAGCCGCGACGGCGACGGCGCTGCCGCCATGCGCTACACCGAAGCGCGTTTGGCCAAAATCACCGGCCTGCTGCTGGACGAGATCGACGAAGGCACGGTGGACTTTATTGCCAACTACGACGGATCCACCGTGGAGCCCAAGCAGTTGCCCGCCCGCCTGCCGTTCAACCTGCTCAACGGTGCCAGCGGCATTGCCGTGGGCCTGGCCACCGAAATCCCCAGCCACAACCTGCGCGAAGTGGCCGACGCTTGCGTGGCGCTCATCAAAAACCCGCAGCTCAGCGAAGACGAGTTGCTGGCCATCGTTCCCGGGCCCGACTACCCGGGCGGCGGGCAAATCATCAGCTCGGCCGGCGACATTGCCGATGCCTACCGCACCGGGCGCGGTAGCCTGAAGGTGCGCGCGCGCTGGAAGATCGAAGACCTGGCGCGTGGCCAGTGGCAACTGGTGGTGAACGAGTTGCCGCCCGGCGTGAGCAGCCAGCGTGTGCTGGAAGAGATTGAAGAGATCACCAACCCCAAGGTGAAGGCCGGTAAAAAAGCACTGAGCCAAGACCAGACGCAGTTGAAAGCCAGCATGCTCATGGTGCTGGACGTGGTGCGCGACGAGTCGAGCAAAGACGCGCCGGTGCGCCTGGTGTTCGAGCCCAAAAGCAGCCGTATCCAGCAGCAAGAGCTCATCACCGCGCTGCTGGCTCACACCAGTTTGGAAAGCTCGTCGCCCATCAACCTCACCATGATCGGCCTGGACGGGCGGCCCACGCAAAAGGGCCTGCGGCTCATGCTGACCGAATGGATCGCGTTCCGCCAGACCACCATCGTGCGCCGCTCCCAACACCGGCTGAACAAGGTGCTGGAGCGCATCCATATTTTGGAAGGCCGCCAATTGGTGTTGCTCAACATCGACGAGGTGATTGCCATCATCCGCCAGAGCGACGAGCCTAAAGCCGCTTTGATGGAGCGTTTCAAGCTGAGCGCTGCGCAGGCCGAAGACATTCTGGAAATTCGCCTGCGCCAGTTGGCACGGTTAGAGGCCATCAAGATCGAGCAAGAGCTGAGCAACCTGCGCCAAGAGCAGGGCAAGCTGGAAGACATTTTGGGCAACCCCGGCAGCCTCAAGCGCCTGATGGTGAAAGAGATTGAAGCCGATGCCAAGACCTTTGCCGACGCGCGCCGCACGCTGATTCAGACCGAGAAAAAAGCCGTTGCAGAAATCAAAGTGGTGGACGAGCCGGTCACGGTTGTTGTCTCCAGCAAAGGCTGGGTGCGCGCCCGCAACGGCCACGGCCACGAGGCGGGCAGTTTTGCGTTCAAGGCGGGCGACGGCCTGCACGGCACCTTTGAATGCCGCACGGTGGACACGCTCATCGTGTTTGGCAACAACGGACGGGTCTACAGCGTGCCCGTGGCCAGCCTGCCCGGTGCCCGGGGCGACGGCCAGCCCATCACCACGCTGATAGAGCTGGAAAGTGGCACGCAGCCGCTGCACTATTTTGCCGGCCCGGCCACCGCCACGCTGCTGCTGGCCAGCACGGGTGGCTACGGTTTCCTGGCCACGGTGGACAACCTGGTGTCGCGCCAGAAAGCCGGCAAGGCCTTCATCAGCCTTGGCGAAGGCGAAACCATTTGCGCACCCTCGCACGCGGCTCACACCTCGGGCAGCCTGCCGCTGAACCCCGCCACGCACGTGGCCTGTGCCTCCACAGGCGGGCGCATTCTCACCTTTGAGATCACCGATCTCAAAGCCATGGAAAAGGGCGGACGCGGTCTCATGCTGATCGATCTGGAAGACAAAGACACCTTGGCCGGTGCGGCGGCGTACACCCGCAGCGTGAAGATTGAAGGCGTGGGCCGTGGTGGCAAAGAACGCAGCGAAACGCTGGAAATCCGCAGCCTGAACAACGCCCGCGCCATTCGTGGCCGCAAAGGCAAGGCGGCCGATCTGGGCTTCAAGCCCAACCGCATCATGCGGGTGGAGTGACCCATGGACCTGACCGCCCTGTTCATCATCGTGGCCAGCGCTGTGCTGGCCTTCATCGTGGCCCGCGCCTTGGGCAAACGTTTCCGTGCCCGCCGCGCGGCCCAGCAGGCACAGCAGCAGCTGGCCGGGCAAAGTCGGCAGGTGCGGCGTGCGCAGGCTCGCAAAAACCGCAAGTAAAGCACCATGCCAGCCACGCCCACCTTTGGCCCCCATCTCAAGGGTTTTCCTGCGGGCCAGGCAGAGCTGTCACGGGAACACCTGGCCGAGCAAGGCTGGCAGCTGCTGCGTGGCGACCTGGCCCTGCCGCTGGCTGTGCTCAAACAGTCGGCCCTGCGGCACAACCTGCACTGGATGCGCGACTTTTGCGCCCAGCGTGGTCTGTCCATCGCGCCGCACGGCAAAACCAGCATGTCGCCCGAGCTGTGGCGCATGCAGCTGGACGCGGGCGCTTGGGGCATCAGCTTCGCCACCGTGTTCCAGGCGGCGGTGGGTGCGCGCCACGGCGTGCCGGTGTTGCTGATCGCCAACCAAGTGATGCAGCGTGCCGAGCTGGACGCGCTGGCGCTGCTGCAAGCCGAACAACCCGCGCTGCGATCCCTGTTCCTCGTCGATTCGGTGGGGCAGGTGGACCACATTGAAGCCTGGGCGGCGGCCCGGGGTTTCCAGGGCCGGTTGGAGGTGCTGCTGGAGTTGGGCATGAACGGCCAGCGCACCGGCTGCCGCACCGCAGACGGGGCTCGGCAACTCGCTGAGCGCATCCACGCCAGTCCGGCGCTGCAGTTGGCCGGTAT
>JAUXXN010000426.1 GCA_030684755.1 Hydrogenophaga sp. | reverse complement strand
ACCGCACCCGAGTTCTTTGTTCAGCTGGCCTACGGCACCAGCCAGCGCACCACCACCCTCTACAAGGGCGAGTTCGCGATCATCAAGGCGAAACAACCGGCTGCCTACGCAGCAGCCGGGCTGAGCTACGACACCAAATTCAACCTAAAAAACCTGGTCACGCTGCCCTTTAACAGCGATTGGTTCTCGGTGCCCCCCGCAGCGCCCCACGGGCAAATTCCCAAGCTGGGCGTATTGCACCCCAGCTTGGTGCGAACCGCTGCCACTGCCTACCAGGCGGCGCATGGTGTCTGAACGGCAGTCCGCCACTACCAACCCCCGCGCCAACGTCTCAGGGTCCATATCAGGATGCGTTCGCATGGGCTGATTGCCGACGAAGATAATGAGAGAGATCTTTCCATATTACGCGCCGCGTAATAAACTCAGCCCATGATCCAGTCGTTCAACTGTAGGGATACGCAGGCGCTGTACGAAGGGCAGAGCCCCAGGCGGTTCAAGGCTTTTCTGGCCGTGGCTGAACGAAAGCTCGCCCAGCTTGACGCAGCACAAACGCTGGAATTCTTGAAGGCGCCACCCGGCAACCGGCTGGAGGCGCTCAAGGGTGATCGAAAGGGTCAACACAGCATCCGCATCAACGACCAATGGCGCATCTGCTTCGTCTGGTCGGAGGCTGGCCCCCTCGACGTTGAAATCATGGACTACCACTGAAGGAACCAACATGGCTCGATTGATCAATCGCATGCGTCCGGTGCATCCCGGCGAAGTCTTGCGCGAAGACTATCTGTTGCCGCTCGGCCTCAGCGTGAACGCGCTCGCCGTGGCGCTGGGCGTGCCCGCCACCCGCATTCACGAAATCGTCAAAGAGCGCCGTGCCGTGACCGCCGACACCGCTGCGCGGCTGGCCCAGTACTTTGGGGGCGATGCCACCTCGTGGCTGGTCATGCAGGCCAACTACGACCTCAAGACCCTGCCGACCTTGAGCGAAATACAGCGCCAGGTGCCCGCCCGGGAACAACTCGCTGCTTGAACCGCCTCGTAGATCACGGTGCATGGTGTCTGAACGTCAGCCCGCCACCGTCAACCCCTCCGCCAACGCCCGCGCCGACAGCGGCGCGCAGCCCTCAGCCTTGTTGCTGATCGTCACATAGGCGTTTTGCCCCGCGCCCGTCACACCGCGCACCGTGCGCACAATCAGCGCCCGCGTCTCTTCGTCCACAGCGTGGTTGCGGTCGTAGGGTTCGTAGGAGCGCTGCGCATCTTCGTAGCCATAAGCGCCGTGCAGCGGGTTCAGGTTCCAGCGGCACACCATCGGCCCCGGCCAGAGCGCACGCAGCAGCGGCAGCTGCTCGGCCATGCGCGGCATTTTGGCGTGCAGGCCCAGGCAATAGGTGGCGCCGGTTTCCTTGAGCACGTCCGCCAACAGCGGCGCCATGACCGGCGAGAGCCACTCCGGGTCGCGCACCTCCACCGCCACCACGCCGTCGGGCGTGGCACTGCGCACGTCGGGCAACGCCCGCAGCAAGGCGCGCAGCCGCGCCAGCACCAGCGGCAGGCGCTGCAATTGCGAAAACGGCAGTGGGCTCAGCTGGAAAACCAGCGCGCCCACCTTGTCGCCCAGCCCGGCCAGCGCGGGGGCAATGAATTCCTGCGTGGCCAGCACCGGGTCCAGAAACGCCGTGTTGGGCTGGCGACCCTGGCCCTGTTCGCCGCGCACCAGCGCGTCCGTCACCAGCGCGGGCGCCTTGACCACAAACCGGAAATCGTCCGGCACCT
>JAUXXN010000406.1 GCA_030684755.1 Hydrogenophaga sp. | reverse complement strand
CGGAACTTCAGCATGTCCACCAATCCGGGTTCGTCCAGCACCGGGTCGGTATCGGGCGGGCACACCAGCGAGGTGACACCACCTGCCACCGCAGCGGCCATTTCGCTCTCTAGCATGCCGGCGTGTTCTTGGCCGGGTTCGCGCAGCCGCACCGACAAGTCCACCAAACCCGGCGCAACCACGCAGCCGCTGGCGTCTATGGTGCGGCTGGGCTGAAAGTCGGGCGAGATTCGGCCCATGGCAATGATGCGGCCCGCCGCAATGGCAATATCGGCCAGCTCATCGCGGCCTGTGGCCGGGTCGATGACGCGGCCATTTTGAATCAGAATTTTCATATTTTTGTCCTCATGCGTCGTGGCTGGCCACGATGCCCATCACCGCCATGCGCACCGCAATGCCAAACGTGACCTGCGGCAAGATCACGCTTTGCGGGCCGTCCACCACGGCGGAATCGATCTCCACGCCCCGGTTGATGGGGCCGGGGTGCATCACGATGGCGTCGGGCTTGGCCCAGCGCAGCCTATCAGGCGTGAGGCCAAAGCTCTTGAAGTATTCTTGGCTGGACGGCAGCAACGCGCCGCTCATGCGCTCGTTTTGTAGGCGCAGGGTAATGACCACGTCGCAGTCTTTAATTCCCTCTTCCAGCGTGTGGCACACGCGCACGCCCATGTGCGACATGTCGCTGGGCACCAGGGTGCGCGGACCGACCACGCGCACATCGGGGCAACCCAAGGTCGTCAGCGCGTGAATGTCAGAACGCGCTACCCGCGAATGCAACACATCACCGACGATGGCGACCGACAGTTGGGTGAAGTCTTTTTTGTAGTGCCGGATGGTGTACATGTCCAGCAGACCCTGGGTGGGGTGGGCGTGGCGGCCATCGCCCGCGTTGACCACATGCACATGCGGCGCCACATGCTGGGCAATGAGGTAAGGCGCACCCGACTCGCTGTGGCGCACCACAAAAATGTCTGCCGCCATGGCACTCAGGTTAGCAATGGTGTCCAGCAGGCTTTCGCCTTTAGAGGCCGACGAGCGCGCAATGTCGAGGTTGATGACATCGGCGCTCAGGCGCGTGGCGGCAATCTCAAAGGTGGTGCGGGTGCGGGTGCTGTTTTCAAAAAACAGGTTGAACACACTCTTGCCGCGCAACAGCGGCACTTTTTTCACATCGCGGCTGCTCACGCTCACAAAGTTGGCTGCGGTGTCCAGAATGTTGGTCAGGATGTCACGTGACAAGCCTTCGGTAGACAGCAGGTGAATCAGCTCACCGTTTTTATTCAGTTGGGGATTGCGTGGCACGCTCAAGCTCCTTTGCTTTCCAACACGAAACTCATGCGCCCGCTCTCGTCGCGGTCGAGTTCCAGCGTCTGGCCACCCGGCAACTCCACCGTGGTGGCGCACACGTCGGCGGCCATGGGCAGTTCGCGCCCGCCCCGGTCCACCAACACCGCCAGTTTCACGCTGGCTGGTCGGCCATAGTCATACAGTTCGTTGATCACCGCACGCAGGGTGCGCCCTGTGTAGAGCACATCGTCCACCAACAGCACATGGGCGCCATTCACATCAAACGGCAACACGGTTTGTGCGCTAAGGGCCAAGCCGCGCTGCGCAAAGTCGTCGCGGTGCATGCTGGATGAGATCACGCCCGCCGGGCCAGCCAAGCCCATGTCGTGTTGCATGCGTTGGGCCAGCCACGCACCACCGGACGTGATGCCGACCAAATACAGCGGTTGCGGCCAGGTTTCTATGCGCTTTTTGACGGCTTTCAACAACTCGGTGTAAAGCGCTTCGGCGTCGAGTGGGGACGATCGGGTCAAGTCAAACTCCTCAAAAACTGTTCCAAAATAATGCAGGCCGATGCGGCGTCGGCGTCTTTGGCGCCCAGGGCGTGGGCTTCGGTGGTGCTGTAGCGCTCGTCCACCTCAAACACCGGCAGTCCGTGGCGGCCACGCAGTTGGCGGGCAAACTTCAGGGCGCGGGCGGTGTTTTCATGCGCTGCACCATCCGGGTGGTAGGGCACGCCCACCACCAGCGCGTCGGGCTGCCATTCTTTGATACGCGCGGCAATCGGCGCAAAGCGTGCATCGCCCATGGCTTGGATGGTGGCTTGGGGGGTGGCGGTGCCGGTCAGGCGGTTGCCGCTGGCCACACCGGTGCGTTTGAGGCCGAAGTCAAAAGCCAGAAAGCGCTGGCATCGGGCCGGCACATCCAGCGCCATCATGCATGGCCCGCGTCGGGCGAGAGCATCCACAGCTGCAAGCCCAGCAGGGCCATGGCGCGCTCGTAGCGCTCGCTCACGGGGGTGTCAAAAATCAGTCGCGGGTCAGCCTCTACCGTGAGCCAGCTGTTTTCGGTGATTTCAGACTCCAGTTGCCCTTGCCCCCAAGAGGCGTAGCCCAGCGTTACCAACACCTTGCGCGGCCCCGCGCCCGAGGCCATGGCTTCGAGCACGTCTTTGGAGGTGGTCATCTCCAAGCCGCCTGGAATGGACAGGGTGGAGGCGTACACCGATTCGCCCGCACCGGCCATGGCTTCGTGCAGCACAAAGCCCCGCTCGGTTTGCACCGGGCCGCCTTGGAACACCGGTTGCAAGGCCAAATCGGTGCGACCCATGGTCAGGTCCACTTTTTCAAACAGGCGGGGCAACAAGATGTCGCTGGGTTTGTTGATCACCAAGCCCAGCGCGCCGCGTTCGCTGTGTTCGCACATGAACACCACGCTGCGGCCAAATAGCGCGTCGCTGAGATTGGGCATCGCAATCAGAAAATGATTGGTCAGGTTGATGGGGGCAAAATCAGCGTGCATACGGCGATTTTAAGCCGCCCACCCACCGTGCACAGCTGTGCCGGGTTTCGATTGAAATGCATGAACACCTACCCCAAAGGCCTGATGTGGTTCCGCCGCGATCTGCGCGCGCAAGACAACGCTGCGCTGTACCACGCGCTCAAGGTCTGCCGCCAAGTGTGGTGCGTGTTCGTGTTCGACACCGATATTCTGGACGCCCTGCCCCGCGCCGACCGGCGGGTTGAATTCATCCGCGAATCGCTGGTGAAACTGGATGCCGACCTGCGCGCCCTGGGCAGGATCCACGGCGCTGAAGGCGTGGGTCTGATCGTGCAACATGGACCCGCTTTGAAGTTGGTGCCCGCGTTGGCGCAGCGCTTGCAAGTTCAATCCGTGTTTGCCAACCACGATGACGAACCCGCCTCGTTAGCGCGCGACGCGCACATTTTGGGCAGTCTGGCGCACGCGGGTATCTTACTGCACAGCCACAAAGACCATGTGATCTTCGAGCGGCGCGAGGTACTGACCCAGGCCGGCCACGCCTTTGGTGTGTTCACGCCCTACAAAAATGCGTGGTTCAAGCAGCTCACGCCCTACCACCTCAAGCCCTACCCGGTGGCGCGTTATGCGCAGGCGCTGGCGGCGGTACCCGCCGACTGCGCAACACCGGTGCCCACGCTGGCTGACATCGGCTTTGAGAAAACCAACCTCAGCCAGCTGCCCATGCCCACCGGTTCCAGCGGCGCACACAAGCTGTTTCAGGACTTTGTACAACGCATCGAGCGCTACGACGTGGCCCGCAATTTCCCCGCCATCAAAGGCCCCAGCTACCTCAGCGTGCACCTGCGCTTTGGCACCATCTCGGTGCGACAGGTCGCGTCGGTGGCTTACCAGATGCACCTGCAAGGAATGGCGGGTGCCAGCACTTGGCTGTCCGAGCTGATCTGGCGCGACTTCTACCACCAAGTGCTGTCCAACTTTCCGCATGTGGCCGAGAAAGCCTTCAAGACGGAGTACGACCACATCAAGTTCGAGCACGGCAAACACGCCAAAGCGCTGTTTTCCGCCTGGTGCGAGGGCCGCACCGGTTACCCGCTGGTGGACGCCGCCATGGCCCAGATCAACCAGACCGGCTACATGCACAACCGCCTGCGTATGGTGGTGGCGAGTTTTCTGGTAAAGGATCTGGGTATTGACTGGCGCTGGGGCGAACGGTATTTCGCTGAACATTTGATCGACTTTGACTTAGCTGCCAACAACGGAGGCTGGCAGTGGGCCAGTTCCAGCGGCTGCGATGCCCAGCCTTACTTCCGCATCTTCAACCCTGTCACGCAGAGCGAAAAGTTCGACCCCCAAGGCAAATTCATTCGGCGCTATGTGCCACAGCTATCGGCCTTGCCCGACGCGGCCATTCACGCACCGTGGAAAGCCAACGAGATCGAAATGGTGGGGTCTGGCGTGGTTCTGGGCAGCAACTACCCGACGCCGGTGGTGGACCATGCCGAGGCCCGCGAACGCACGCTGCTGCGCTACGCCGTGGTGAAAAAAACGGGCGCAACCCGAAACTAAAATCTTTGATACTCGCTTGCTGTTCTGTAAAGAACTTGCACCGTTAGTGAACTTCCAGAATTTCCCCCTGAGGTAGCCTGATGCAATCGCGGAGCTGAAATTAGTAGCACACAAACGACATCAAAAGAAACCCAAGCGCGTTTCGGCATCGGTTTCCCCTGATGTGGACCGTGCCCACCCCTTCGCAGGAGACTGCGATCTGGTTCTGAATTCGTTTTGATGTATGCATTGCGGTTTCGTTTCACAGCAGCCGCCGCGTGATTTGGTCTGCACACAGGGCCAAAACTCCCTGTATCAGGTGGCACATCACCTTGCAGTTTCCGCGCACCTGCATATTCTGGGCACCGAACTCATCCTTGAGCCGGGCGTTTCAGCGTTCAGTGCCTGAGAGCCTGAGAGCCTGAGAGCCTGAGATGTTAACGGCGGTGTAAATCCGCTGAAAAATGGCAACGAAAATTTGTTCCGAGTCGATTCTGTGCGCCAGGGCCACAAAGCTCCTTTGTAACGCAAGCTCATTTTTTCCCTATGGATAGGCTCATGATTTGCGCTCCACACTTCTTTCCCACACTCGGTCGTCCTCGTGCAGTTGCTCTTCGCTTCGCTCGTCTTATTCAACTGGCGGCGGGACTTGCAACCGCAGGAGAGCACCTATGCTGGGTGCACCAAACGAAAAAACCCACGTTTCCGTGGGTTTTTTGACAAAATTAGCTCTTGATTTTATTGGTTGCGCGGGCAAGATTTGAACTTGCGACCTTTGGGTTATGAGCCCAACGAGCTACCAGGCTGCTCCACCGCGCGTCAAGAATTGAATTATATCACGCTTTATCGGCTTCTGCTGGTGCGGCAGTATCTTCTGCACGATCAACCAGTTCGACCAAGGCCATTGGCGCGTTGTCGCCCACGCGGTAACCCATTTTCAAGATGCGCGTGTAACCACCTGGACGGGCAGCAAAACGTGGACCCAGTTCATTGAACAGCTTCACAACCACATCGCGATCGCGCAGACGGTCAAACGCCAAACGGCGGTTGGCCACAGTAGCCACCTTGGCCAAGGTGATCATGGGTTCCACCACGCGGCGCAGCTCTTTGGCTTTCGGTACCGTGGTTTTGATGACTTCGTGCGTGAGCAAAGAATTCATCATGTTGCGCAACATGGCGAGGCGGTGCTCGCTGGTGCGGTTGAGTTTACGAAGTCCGTGTCCGTGACGCATTTTCTAGTCCTTTCAATGTTTTGCCTACAGCCGTATCAGGTACTGCAGGTTCGTCAGTTGCCGACCGGATGGCCGGCGCGTGTTTTTTAGTGCTTGTCCAAACCAGCCGGCGGCCAGTTTTCAAGCTTCATACCCAAGGTCAAGCCGCGAGATGCCAGCACTTCCTTGATTTCGTTGAGTGACTTGCGACCCAAATTGGGGGTTTTGAGCAACTCGTTTTCGGTGCGCTGGATCAGATCACCAATGTAGTAAATGTTCTCGGCCTTGAGACAGTTGGCCGAGCGCACAGTGAGCTCAAGCTCATCGACAGGGCGCAACAGTATCGGGTCGAACTGCTGAGAGCTGCGTTGTGCTGGTGCATCAAAGACGGAAAGCTCTACACCTTCAAGCTGAGCAAAAACGGCCAGTTGCTCGACCAGGATTTTGGCCGAAGCACGCACCGCTTCTTCAGGACCGATGGAACCATTGGTCTCAATTTCGAGAACCAGCTTATCCAGATCTGTACGCTGTTCAACACGGGCACTCTCAACTGTGTAGCTCACGCGCTTGACAGGTGAAAATGAAGCATCGAGAACGATACGGCCAAGTGAGCGTGCTTGGTCATCGTTGCGACGCAGGCTACCAGGAACGTAACCACGGCCTTTTTCAACCTTGATTTGCATGTCAAGCTTTGCGCCAGCCGACAAAGTTGCAATGACGTGAGAAGGATTGACGATTTCGACATCGTGCGGCGTCTGAATATCAGCAGCAGTGACCAAGCCTTCGCCATCTTTGCGCAGACTCAGTGTCACTTCGTCGCGGTTATGGAGCTTGAACACAACACCTTTGAGGTTCAACAGCATGTTGACGACGTCTTCTTGAACGCCATCGATAGAGGAGTACTCGTGTACAACGCCCGCAATGGTGACTTCGGTTGGCGCATGACCCGTCATTGAGGACAGCAAGACCCTCCGCAGGGCGTTGCCTAGCGTATGACCGTAGCCGCGCTCGAAAGGCTCCAGCGTGACTTTCGCACGATTGGTCGAGACTTGCTCGACATTGATGGTTTTGGGCTTGAGCAGATTGTTCAGCATTCAGACTTCCTTCAGTACCCTCGGCTCGTTACACCGATAAGGCAGACGGAGCATGGCCCGACAGCTACCCTATGGCAAC
>JAUXXN010000398.1 GCA_030684755.1 Hydrogenophaga sp. | reverse complement strand
TTTCGGCGGTTTTTTTATGGGCGCTTGAAGGTCACACGCCCCAGACAATCTCAACCCCAGCTTGCTCGCAGCGCTGCAGCATTTCAATGAACGGAGCACAGCGCAGGCGCAGACTCACCACATCGAATTCGGGGGGTAAATCGCCGTTGGCTTCGGCCTCTTCTTTCAGCCTTTTTTGCTCCGCATCTTCGTGCGCCGCCGCATCGCGCAGCGCCAGCACCGCTGCCGACATTTGCTCGGGCAGGATGATGCCGGGACCGCTCGGGTCTTTGCCCAGGATGTCCAGCACGCGTTGGCCGGTGGGTTCCAGCATCACCAGGTCGCCGGTTTCCCGGGATTTGAATCGGTACAAAGACATGTTGCTCTCCTTGGTCTAAAAGCCCATTTTTGCACCAAAGGCAGCCCATGCCTACCGGTTAGGTCAAGCCGAAGCGGTTCTCGTTTGAACTTGCGTGGCCTGGGCTGAAAGCTCCGGCCACGGCAGCGGCATTTGCGTGCCGTGTTTTCCGGCTTCAGGGTTTCCCCGCTGGCTGCCATTTTGTTTATATCTAAACTAATGAGGTATGAACACCTCCATTCCAGCGCTGCGGCGCATCCTGTGCATCGGTGGCGGCCCAGCGGGTCTGTACTTTGCGTTGCTGATGAAGCGGCGCGACCCTTCGCTCACGGTCACCGTGGTGGAGCGCAACCGACCGTTTGACACCTTTGGCTGGGGCGTGGTGTTCTCTGACCAGACACTACAAAACCTGAAAGCGGCCGATCCCGAGTCGGCCCAGAAAATGGCCGATGCGTTCAACCATTGGGACGACATTGAGGTCTTCTACAAGGGTGGCCGCGTTCGCTCTGGCGGCCACGGCTTTATTGGCATTGGGCGCAAGCGCCTGCTCAACATCTTGCAAGAGCGCTGTCTGGCGCTGGGCGTTGAACTGGTGTTTGAAACCGACGTGACCGACGACCAGGCGCTGGCACAGCAGTACAACGCCGATCTGGTCATTGCCAGCGACGGCCTGAACAGCCGCATCCGCACCCGCTACGCAGCCACCTACCAGCCCGACATCGACACGCGCCAGTGCCGCTTTGTCTGGCTGGGCACCCACAAAACCTTTGACGCTTTTACGTTTGCTTTTGAGCAAACCGAGCACGGCTGGTTTCAGGCACACGCCTACAAGTACGACGCAGATACCTCCACCTTCATCGTCGAGGTGCCCGAAGCGGTGTGGAAGGCCCACGGCATTGAGGACATGAGCCAAGAAGACGGCGTGGCCTTTTGCGAAAAGCTGTTTGCCAAATACCTGGACGGCCATGCCCTCATCAGCAACGCCAAACACCTGCGCGGCTCGGCCAACTGGATTCGCTTTCCACGTGTGATCTGCCACACCTGGGTGCACCAGCAAGACATTGCAGGCAAACCCACACCCATTGTGCTCATGGGTGACGCGGCCCACACCGCGCATTTCTCCATTGGCAGCGGCACCAAGCTGGCGCTGGAAGACGCGATCGACTTGGCCGACGAGTTCAGCCGCTACCCGGGCGCCGACATGGCCACGGTGTTGCAAGGCTACGAAGCGCGGCGCAGCGTGGAGGTGCTGAAGATTCAAAACGCCGCGCGCAACTCCACCGAATGGTTTGAAAACGTGGAGCGATACACCGGCATGGAGATTGAGCAGTTCAGCTACTCGCTGCTCACGCGCAGCCAGCGCATCAGCCACGAAAACCTGCGCCTGCGCGATGCGCAGTGGCTCGAAGGTTACGAGGCCTGGCTGGAAGCGCAAGCCCGGCCCGGCACCGCGCCCAAAAAACACCCCACCCCGCCCATGCTGCTGCCGCTTAAAGTGCGCAGCGTGGAGCTGAAAAACCGCATCGTCGTCTCGCCCATGGCGCAGTACCAAGCGCAGGACGGCGTGGTCGGCGACTGGCACCTGATGCACCTGGGCGCGCGCGCCGTGGGCGGTGCGGCGCTGGTGATGGTGGAGATGACCAGCCCGACCCCCGAAGGCCGCATCACCCCCGGCTGCCCGGGGCTGTGGAACGGCGTGCAGCAGGCCGCGTTCCAGCGCATCGTGGACTTTGCGCACCAGCAGAGCAGCGCCAAGATCGGCATCCAACTGGGGCACAGCGGCCCCAAAGGCTCCACCCAGCTGGGCTGGCAGGCCATCGACGAACCGCTGGAACAAGGCAACTGGCCGTTGCTCTCGGCCAGCGCGGTGCCCTACGGCGAGCGCAACCAGGTGCCCCACGCCATGACCCGCGCCGACATGGACGCGATGACCGCCGCCTTCGTGCAGGCCACCCAACGCGCTGCGGAGGCGGGCTTTGACTGGCTGGAACTGCATGCCGCACACGGCTACCTGCTCTCGGCCTTCATCTGCCCGCTGACCAACCAGCGCACCGACAACTACGGCGGCTCGCTGGACAACCGCTGCCGCTACCCGCTGGAGGTGTTTGCCGCCATGCGCGCCGCGTGGCCCGCCGACAAGCCCATGAGCGTGCGCATATCGGCCCACGACTGGGCGCCCGGCGGCAACACCGCCGACGACGCGGTGGCCATGGCCCGCCTGTTCAAGGCGGCAGGTTGCGACGTGATCGATGTGTCGTCGGGCCAGACCACACGCGCGGCCAAGCCGGTGTATGGCCGCATGTACCAAACCCCGTTTGCCGACCGCGTGCGCAACGAAGCGGGGATTTTGACCATGGCCGTGGGCGCCATCTCAGAAGCCGACCATGCCAACAGCATCATCGGCGCGGGCCGTGCCGACCTGTGCGCCGTGGCCCGCCCGCACCTGGCCAACCCTGCCTGGACGTTGCATGAAGCCGCCAAGCTGCAAACACGCGCCATTCACTGGCCGCGCCCCTACGAGAGCGGGCGCGACCAGCTGTACCGCGAAATCGCCCGCCAGCAGAGCCTGCAACCCACGCCCACGCCCCAAGACCCAACGGAGACCGCATGAGTGCAGACACCCTCGACCTGGAAGCCCGCGCCCACAGCGAGCACGCCCAAGAGTTGCGGCTGTGGCTGCGCTTGCTCACCTGTTCGCAGCTGATTGAAAAACGCGTGCGCACCGGCCTGCGCGAGCAGTTCGACACCACACTGCCGCGCTTTGACCTCATGGCCCAACTCGAACGCCACCCCGAAGGCCTAAAGATGAAGGAGCTGTCGCACCGTCTCATGGTGACCGGCGGCAACGTCACCGGCATCACCGACCAGCTGGTAGGCGAGGGCCTGGTAGAGCGCACCGAAGTGGACGGTGACCGCCGCGCCTTTCGCGTGCGGCTCACGCCACGCGGACACACCGCCTTCGCCGAGATGGCGCTCCAGCACGAGCAGTGGATCGTGCAAGCCTTTGAAGGCATGAGCCCGCGCGACCTAGACCAGCTGCACAAGTTGCTCGGCAAGGTCAAACAACACCAACTCGACATCAACCAGCGCCTAGGCGCCGCAGCCGAATAAACACCATGAAGCACCCCATTCCCGACCACAACCCCATGCGCGGCCAATACACCGCCATGGCCAGCACCACGCCCCGGCATTTCGCGCTCAGCGTGGCCAACGGCGTGGCCACCGTCACGCTCAACCGGCCGGAACGCAAAAACCCGCTCACCTTCGACTCGTACGCCGAGCTGCGCGACTGGTTTCTGGCGCTGCAACGCGCCACCGACATCAAGGCCGTGGTGCTCACCGGTGCGGGCAACAACTTCTGCTCCGGCGGCGATGTGCACGAGATCATCGGGCCGCTCACGACCATGACCATGCCCGAGCTACTGGCCTTCACCCGCATGACAGGCGCCTTGGTCAGCGCCATGCGCGCCTGCCCGCAGCCCATCGTGGCCGCGCTCGACGGCGTGTGCGCCGGTGCGGGCGCCATGATGGCGCTGGCCAGCGACCTGCGCCTGGGCACGCCCGCCGCCACTGTGGCCTTTCTGTTCACCCGCGTGGGCCTGGCCGGGGCCGACATGGGCGCCTGCGCCCTGCTGCCGCGCATGATCGGTCAGGGTCGCGCCAGCGAACTGCTGTTGACAGGCCGCGCCATGACAGCACCAGAAGGCCAGGCCTGGGGCTTCTTCAACGCCCTGCACGACAGCGAAGCCCTGCTGCCTGCCGCGCACAAACTGGCCGCCCAACTGGCCCAAGGCCCCACCTTCGCCCACGGCATGACCAAAACCATGCTGCACCAGGAATGGGCCATGACGCTGGACCAAGCCATCGAAGCCGAAGCCCAGGCCCAGGCCATCTGCATGCAGACGCAAGATTTCCGACGCGCGTATGAGGCGTTTGCGGCCAAACAGCGCCCCGTTTTTGAAGGTGATTGAAATGCCCCGCAGCGCCAAGCTGTCTTACCCCCTCGCCCCTCTGGGAAGAGGGCTGGGGTGAGGGGCAAGCCCACCCACCCGCATGCCAAAAAAGATCCCCATGGTCGCCTTTGAACACCCCCACCCCCACGGCGCGCTGATCCCCACCGCGCACCTCGAACTGCCGTTCTTCGACGACACCCACCGCACCCTGGCCCACGGCCTGGTGGCCTGGGCGCGTGAACAGCGGGTGGACGAAACCGACGACCGCGCCGCCTGCAAAGAATGGGTGCAGCGCCTGGGCGCGGGCGGTTGGCTGCGTTACTGCGTGCCCGCTGCCCACGGTGGCGCCCTGCCCGCGCTGGACTCGCGCGCGCTGGTGATCCTGCGCGAAACGCTGGCCTACCACTCGCCCCTGGCCGACTTCGCCTTTGCCATGCAAGGCCTGGGCAGCGGCGCCATCACGCTGGCTGGCACGCCCGCGCAGCAAGCGCGTTACCTGAGCGCCGTGGCCAGCGGTCAGAAAATTGCGGCCTTTGCGCTGAGCGAACCCGACGCCGGTTCCGACGTGGCCGCCATGGCCCTGCGCGCCACGCCCACCGCCCATGGTTGGACGCTGAACGGCCAGAAAACCTGGATCAGCAACGGCGGTATGGCCGACTTCTATGTGGTGTTCGCCAAGACCGAACCCGACGCCGGTGCACGCGGCATCAGCGCCTTCATCGTGGACGCCGACGCGCACGGTCTGGACAGCAGCGCACACATCCAGGTGATGGCGCCGCACCCGTTGGCCACGCTCACGTTCACCGACTGCACCGTGGGGCCAGACGCTTTGGTCGGCACCGTCAACGGTGGCTTCAAACTGGCCATGCAAACGCTGGACATCTTTCGCGCTTCGGTGGCCGCCGCTGCGCTGGGCATGGCCCGCCGCGCATTCGCCGAAGCCGTGGCCCACGCCAAAAGCCGCAAAATGTTTGGCCAGACCCTGGCCGACTTCCAGCTCCCGCAGGCCCGGCTGGGCGAGATGAGCGCGCTCATCGACGCCGCCGCCCTGCTCACCTACCGCGCCGCCTGGCTGCGCGATTGCAGCGCCACCCAAGGCGCGGGCACACCGACCTACACCGCAGCAGCTGCCAGCGCCAAGCTCACCGCCACCGAAAACGCCCAGCGCGTGATCGACATGGCGCTGCAAATGTTTGGCGGACGCGGCGTGCAGGTGGGCAACGTGATCGAACACCTGTACCGCGACATCCGCTCGCTGCGCATCTACGAGGGCGCGAGCGAGGTGCAGTTGCTCATTTTGGGCAAACACGCTTTGCGATGAAACGCACCCGTTTATGAACCGCGTCAAGGAGATCAGCATGCATTCAGCCCAAGTCGATCGGTTTGTTCACGACCGCCTGCCGCCGCCCGAACAGGGGCCCGAACTGAGCTACGAACTGGCCGAGCTGCAAGCCCTGCAAGCGCCAGACGCGCAAATCAACCTGGTGCAAGCCCTGTTTGACCGCGCCCAAGCCCACGGCCACGCCGACCGGCCGTTTTTGCGCAGTGACGAGCGCACGCTCAGCTACGCACAAGCCCGCGCCGAGGTGAACCGCCTGGCCAACGTGTTGGCGCAGATGGGCCTGCAACCCGGCAACCGGGTGCTGCTGCGCGGCGGCAACTCGGTGGCCATGGCGCTGGCGTGGCTGGCCGTGGTGCAGAGTGGCCTGATTGCGGTGGCCACCATGCCGCTGCTGCGTGCTACCGAACTCAAGGCCATCATCGACAAAGCACAACCGGCAGCGGCGCTGTGCGATGTGAAGCTGCAAGACGAGCTCAAAGCCGCACTCGCACAAAGCCCCGACACAGCCGCCCTGCCCCTGCGCTTGTTCAACACCGGCGACGCGGCAATGGTGCTGAGCAACTCCCTGGAAGCGCTGGCCCGCCACGCCAGCGACACCGCCACGCCCTGCCCCACCCACGCCGACGACATCGCGCTGCTGGCCTTCACATCGGGCACCACCGGCAGCCCCAAGGCGGCGGTGCACACCCACCGCGATGTGCTCGCCGCCTGCGAAACCTGGCCGCGCCACGTGCTGCGCGCCACGCCCGACGACATCGTCATGGGCTCACCCCCGCTGGCCTTCACCTTCGGCCTGGGCGGCCTGCTCATCTTCCCCATGTGGGCCGGGGCCTCGGTCTACTTCCCCAGCATGCCGTACACGCCCGAAGCCATGGTGAAACTCATCGGCCAAGTGGGCGCCACCATTTGCTACACCGCGCCCACCTTCTACCGGCAGATGGCCGCCTTTGCCCAGCAACACGGCATTGGTCAACTGCGCATCAGCGTCAGCGCGGGCGAGGGTCTGCCCGACGCCACGCGCCAGCTCTGGAAAGAAGCCAGCGGCCTGGAAATGCTCGACGGCATTGGCGCCACCGAAATGTTTCACATCTTCATATCAGCCGCGCCAGCAGACGTGAAGCGCGGTGCCATTGGCCGCGTGGTGCCGGGCTACCAAGCCAAGATCGTGGACGAACAAGGCCACGAGCTGCCGCGTGGCACGGTGGGCCGCCTGGCGGTGAAAGGCCCCACCGGCTGCCGCTACCTGGACGACCCGCGCCAAGCCGCCTACGTGCAAGACGGCTGGAACTTCCCCGGCGACGCCTTCATGCAAGACGCCGACGGCTACTTCGTCTACCAGGCCCGCACCGACGACATGATCATCACCGCCGGCTACAACGTGGCCGGCCCCGAAGTGGAGGCTGCGCTGCTGCAACACCCGGCGGTGGCCGAATGTGGCGTGGTGGGCCGACCCGACGACGAGCGCGGCATGATCGTGGTGGCCTACGTGGTGCTCAAACCCGGCGAAATGGCCGACGCCGCACAAACCAAGGTGCTGCAAGACCATGTGAAACACACCCTGGCGCCCTACAAATACCCACGCGACGTGGTGTTTGTGGCGCAACTGCCCCGCACCGAAACCGGCAAGCTGCAGCGCTTTGCCCTGCGCAAACGGGCCACCGAATCCGCCACGCTCCCAACACCCACAACACCATGAAACACCTGCAACCGCCCGGCTGGGCCACCCCCAAGGGCTACGCCAACGGCGTGGCCGCGCGCGGCACGCTGATCTTTGTCGGCGGCCAAATCGGCTGGAACGCCGCCCAACAGTTCGAAAGTGACGACTTCATCGACCAGACCCGCCAGGCGCTGGCCAACATCCACGCCGTGCTGGCCTGCGCCGGTGCCGGCCCCGAACACATGGTTCGCATGACCTGGTACATCGTGGACCGGGTGGAATACAACGCCCGCCTGCGCGAG
>JAUXXN010000395.1 GCA_030684755.1 Hydrogenophaga sp. | reverse complement strand
TACCGGGTGTCCCAAGTGCCCAGCTGGGACTTCGCGACCGGGCTGAAGTCCGTCACGGTGTCGCCACCCATGTCCCACCAGGTGCGTGTGAACGGCTTGCCGTCGATCGTGACCGTGATCACCCCGGTGTAGTCGCAGGTGTAGATCGGACCGCTCTCGGACTCATGTACCCGGGTGTACTGGGGTGGGCAGTTGCCCGGCGCCCGAGCCCACACATGCCGAGCCGAGTTGCCCGCGCCAGACATCCCGCACGTAGGAAAGGCCTTGCCCCGAGCCAGATCCCGAAGCACCTTTCGGATCGGTGGCACACACTGAGGGACAGACTTCCAGCTCGGTGCCGCAAAGCACAGCAGAACCTGGCAGCCATCGACGGCGCGTGCCGTTGATGGTGCGAGGAGCCCCAAAGTGAGCAACATGCTGACGGCGGCGCTCGCCAGCGTTGCCGCCAAACTTCTCGGCAAGTTTGCCGCTTTCGTGGAATGCCCGCACAGGGTGTCGGCGAGAGGTGGATGGTTCATGGTCAAGTCCTCGGTTCGACGTTGTTCGTGAGGTGGCAGTGCTTGCCGTTTCTCTGAACACCGTGAGGTCAATGTAGGACTTGAAACCCCCTGTGCTGCTGCTGGATTTGGGCTGTTTTCCAGCACATTTGCACCGTGCGCAGTCGGTGTCTGCTGGGCGCGCTGAAAAAAAGAAACCCGGCGCGAAGGCCGGGCAAATGCAAAGTCGCTGTCACACGACTTTTCAGGGAGGAGGGCCGACTGTTCAGGCCGACCCGGAACCATTATCGATTCAGGTCGCTTGAAACGTCTACGACAAATTGGGCCTTATACACAGCAGCGCCCCTCATTGGGAGTACTTCACGTCCGCACCACGGGCATGTCTTCCCATCGCGTTGTGTACTGCGGCGTGCGCCGCTCCTGTTTCATCGACCAGCGCCTGCGATCTCCCTCCAGACCGGTACTGCCCAGCAGCACTGTGCCCCGACCATAGCGGCGGTTGAGCCCATCCAGGGCACCCATCAACCGGCCCTTGTCCCGTTCCTCTCCAGGCCCTTCTTCCAGCGCCAGTTCACCCTGGTGCACCGAAGCCGGTTGAAGCTCCATCAGCATCACCCCGGCCTTGGCGTACAGGAAGTCCGGTTTGTAGATGCAGCGCAGGCCGGTCAGGGCCGCATCGGCGATCAGCGAACTGTCGGCGGTGGGTCTTCGTAGCGGCACTACTATGGACCGGCTGTACTGAGGATCGGGCCGGAACGGACTGGTCCGCACAAAGGTCAGCACTTGGTTGGCGAGACCTTCTTGGCGCCGCAACTTCTCGGCCGCCCGGCTGGCGAACTCGCTGACGGCCTCACTGAGGTCTTCCAGCGCGGTCACCGGGCGACCAAACGACCGCGTGCAAGCGATTTCCTGTTTGGCTGGTGCCACGTGTTGGAGATCCACACAGGACTGCCCTTGCAGCTCACGCACCGTGCGTTCCAGCACCACCGACCAGCGCTGGCGTACCGTGGCCAGGTCCATGCGGGCGAGTTCCAGCACTGTGTGGATGCCACCCTCTTTGAGTTGCCCCGCAATGCGACGACCCACGCCCCAGACTTCCTCGACCGGCGTGGCCGCCAGCACCGCATCCCGTGCAGTTGGTTCCAGTGCAGCCAGGTTGCAGATTTGAGCCAGTTCGGCGGGGTAACTGCCGGGTTTGCGTTCGGCTGTCTTGGCGATGTGGTTGGCCAGCTTGGCCAGGGTCTTTGTCGGCCCGATGCCGATACAGCAGGGGATGCCCACCCACTGCAACACCCGCTCGCGGATCACCCGGCTGCGTTTGACCAGATCACCCGGGATTCCCGAGATATCCACAAACGACTCGTCGATGGAATAGATCTCCTGCTGGTGACCGAGCCCGGCCACCAGGCTCATCATCCGGTCGCTCAGGTCTCCGTACAGCGGGAAGTTGGCCGACAGGGCCACCAAGCCGTGTGATTCGGCCATGTGCCGGATCTTGAACCACGGTGCGCCCATGGCAATGCCCAGGGCCTTGGCCTCGTTGGAACGGGCAATCGCGCAACCGTCGTTGTTGGAGAGCACCACCACCGGTTTGCCGTTCAGGCTGGGGCGGAACACACGCTCGCAAGAGACGTAGAAGTTGTTGCCATCGACCAGGGCATACAGAGGGGAGGCCATGCAGCACGCTCAACCAGGTTCGACAGCTTCAGCGCTTGAACTGTTTGATCGCCGCGATCACCACGCCCCACACCTCGACCGTCTGGCCTTCGGTGGGCACGATGTCGGCGAACGTCGGGTTGGCCGCTTTGAGCTTCAGCCGCCCCCCGCGTTGCCAGAGCTGCTTGCAGGTGAAGTCCCCGTCCACCACCGCCACCACAATCTGGCCGTGGCTGGGCTTGATCGCCCGGTCCACCAACAGCACATCCCCATCGAAGATGCCCGCCTCACGCATGGACTCACCCCGCACTGTCATGCTGTAGGTGGCCTGAGGGTGCTTGATCAGGTGTTCGAGCACGTCGATGCGTTTGGCCTGGAAATCCTCCGCCGGCGACGGAAAACCCGCCCGAATCCGGGATTCAAGTTGGA
>JAUXXN010000388.1 GCA_030684755.1 Hydrogenophaga sp. | reverse complement strand
ATTGCCGCCATGGCCGGCCAGACCTTCACCGCACCCAGCGGCATCGTGAGCAAGATGGACGAGAAAAACCACCACCTGCACAAGAGCGTGTTCATTGGTGAAGTGAAGGCCGACGGTCAGTTTGATGTCGTGTGGAAGACGCCCGGCCCGGTGAAGGCCCAGCCGTGGAGCCCCTTCATTCCTGAGAACAAAGGCAAGAAGGACGAGCCCATCAAGAAGTAAAGCCAGCCCCTGGCTGTGAACGCGCCCCCGCTGTCCGTGCTGGACAGCGGCGGTGGCCGGGTCCGGCGGGGCCGAACCCGGTGGCCGCTGTGGCGCTGTGGGATTGGATGCAAAAGGATGGACATGATGACTCACTGGCTGCGCAAGCTCGGGCTGTGTTTCGCGCTTTGCTTGAGCGTGAACACGGCGCAAGCGCTCACGCCCGCCGACGCATTGGCTTTGGTTGAGGGCAGCGCGAGCGACCGGGTGGAGACCTTGCAGCGCCTCACGGTCGCGCCCGACGAACGGGCCGCCGCCCTGATACGCGCCATGGCCGCAGGCGATGCGCGGCTGCACGAAGAACGTGTTTTTTTGGTTCAGGGCGACTCGGTGCTCGACGCCGTGACCGGCGAACCCACTGCACTGCCGCCCGAGGCCCAAGAGGTTGGCTTAAACAACCGCTTGCGCGGTGCCCTAGAAACGGCGTTGGCTGGGCTGGACTTGTTGTACGCCGAACCACCGCGCCAGCGCGAAGCTGCACGCACCTTGCAGCGCAGTGCTTTTAATGAGCCGGATATTGAGCAATTGCCTCTGATCGACACAGCATTGGCAGGCAACTTGGAACCACAGACACGCCAGATTCTGGAGCTTGCACGGGCAGCCGTGTTGCTCGACAGCGAGGACGAGGGGCAGCGCCTGGCCGCCGCAGAAAAACTGGGTGAAGCGCGCCAAGCCACCGTGCGCCCCTTGCTGAAAGCGCAAATAGAGCGCGAACAAAGCCCAGCGGTGAAGGCGGCGTTGCAGCAATCGCTGAACGCGCTGGAGCGTGCGCTGCAACTCAGCAGTGTGTTGGCGCAAGGCTTCACCGGCGTCAGCTTGGGCAGCATTTTGTTGCTGGCGGCGCTGGGTTTGGCCATTACCTACGGCCTCATGGGCGTCATCAACATGGCCCACGGCGAGCTGATCATGATTGGCGCCTACGCCACTTGGCTGGTGCAAGTGGCCTTTAAGCAGATGTTTCCCGAGATGTTCGACTGGTATTTGCTGGTCGCCATGCCCATCGCTTTCATCACCTCGGCTTTGGTAGGCGCGGCCATGGAACGCACCGTGATCCGCTTTTTGTATGGCCGTCCGCTGGAAACACTGCTGGCCACCTGGGGCATTTCGCTGGTGTTGATGCAGGCGGTGCGCACGCTGTTTGGCGCGCAAAACGTGGGCGTTGAAAACCCAAGCTGGATGAGCGGCAGCATCACGTTGATGGGCAACCTCACCCTGCCTTGGAACCGCATCCTCATCATCGCCTTTGCTGCCGCCGTGCTCATCGGCGTCACGCTCATGATCACCCGCACCCGGTTGGGCCTGTTTGTACGCGGTGTCACGCAAAACCGCCCCATTGCCGCCTGCATGGGCGTGAACACCGCACGCATCGACACCTACGCTTTTGCGCTGGGTTCGGGCATTGCGGGCTTGGCCGGTTGCGCGCTGAGCCAAATCGGCAACGTCGGCCCCGACCTGGGCCAAAGCTACATCGTGGACTCGTTCATGGTGGTGGTGCTCGGCGGCGTGGGCCAGTTGGCGGGCACGGTGTACGCCGCGCTGGGGTTGGGCATTTTGAACAAGTTTCTCGAAGGTTGGGCCGGTGCCGTGCTGGCCAAAATTGCCGTGCTGGTGCTCATCATCATCTTCATTCAGAAGCGGCCACAGGGCATCTTTGCCATGAAGGGCCGGAGCGCTGAAACATGAAAAGCCACACCGCCACCCCCGACCTCGGCTTGAGTCCCGTTCGCAAGGATTGCTTCTCATGACAACCACAACCCTTTCTCTGCCGCAAGCCGGCCCCTTGCTCACCCGTACCGGCTGGAGCGGCGCGCTGGTGGCGCTGCTGGTGGTGTGCGCCGTGGCGCCCGCGCTCAACCTGCTGGTGCCCGAGTCCAGCGCCTTCCACTTGTCCGACTACATGGTCGGCCTGCTGGGCAAGATCATGTGCTACGCCATTTGCGCGCTGGCCATGGACTTGATCTGGGGCTACACCGGCATCTTGAGCCTGGGCCACGGCCTGTTCTTTGCGCTCGGCGGTTACGTCATGGGCATGTACCTCATGCGCCAGATTGGCACCGACGGCAATTACAAAAGTGAGTTGCCCGACTTCATGGTGTTTCTGGACTGGAAAGAACTGCCCTGGCACTGGGCCTTGAGCGACAGTTTCATCGCCACGCTGTTGCTGATCGTGTTGGTGCCGGGCTTGGTGGCCTTTGTGTTTGGCTACTTTGCCTTCCGCTCGCGCATCAAAGGCGTGTACTTTTCCATCATCACGCAGGCGCTGACGTTTGCGGCCCTGTTGCTGTTCTTCCGCAACGAAACCGGCCTGGGCGGCAACAACGGTTTTACCGATTTCAAGCGCATTCTGGGCATGCCGCTGGCCACACAAAACATGCGCATGGCGCTGTTCGTCATCACCGGCTTGGTGCTGTTGGGCTTCTTTTTGTGGGCGCGCTGGTTGGTCAACAGCAAATTTGGCCGCGTGCTGCAAGCCATTCGCGATGCTGAAAGCCGCACCATGTTTTGCGGCTACAACCCGTTGCCCTACAAGCTCACCATCTGGACCATTTCGGCGGTCATGTGCGGCGTGGCCGGTGCGCTGTATGTGCCGCAAGTCGGCATCATCAACCCCGGCGAAATGAGCACCGCCGCCAGCATTGAAATCGCCATCTGGGCCGCCGTGGGCGGACGCGCCACCCTCATCGGCCCCATCATCGGCGCCTTCATCGTCAACGGTGCCAAAAGCTGGCTCACCGTGAGCTTTCCCGAATACTGGCTGTACTTTTTGGGCGGTCTGTTCATCGTGGTCACGCTCTACATGCCCCAAGGCGTCGTCGGTCTGGTGAAGAAAATCCGTGGAGCCAAAGCATGACCCCCGACCTGATGGAACAAGGCGCGCAGCGCTTTGAAAAAATCGCCCCGCAGGTGCAGGCCGCGCAAACCGAATCGGGCGGCCGCAGCGCAGGCTATGGCCGCATTCACACCCCCGGCACCGTGGACACCACCCACGGGCGCATCTTGTATTTGGAAGATGTCCACGTCAGCTTCGACGGCTTCAAAGCCATCAACGGCCTCAGCCTGGACATTGCCCCCGGCGAATTGCGCTGCATCATCGGCCCCAACGGCGCGGGCAAAACCACGATGATGGACATCATCACCGGCAAAACCAAACCCGATTCGGGTCAAGTCTTCTTCGGCAGCACCATCGACCTGCTGCGCTACCGCGAAGCCGACATTGCCGCGCTGGGCATTGGCCGCAAATTCCAAAAACCCACCGTGTTCGAGCAGCTCAGCGTGTTTGAAAACCTCGAACTCGCCCTCGCCACCGACAAACGCGTGCGCCACAGCATG
>JAUXXN010000369.1 GCA_030684755.1 Hydrogenophaga sp. | reverse complement strand
TGGCCTGCACAGACCGAGCCTACGTGTTTGACAACTCGGGCGAAGACAAGGTGTGGCTGGCCGAGGTGACGGATGGCTGTGAGCTGGAAATGAAAACCGATGAAGCGCCACATTGGTTTAAGGCCGCGTTGTGGGATGCTTTTGAAGGCGACGATGTTGACTGACAAACAAGGGGTTTGCGCGTGAGCCAATCATTGCGCCCAGAGCGCGCCACCCAAAACCGTGTGGTTGCCCGCCTGACCGCCACTGCGGCCGAAGGCGGCTTGGGCTATGCCTACATGGGAGACTGGAGCCAGCGCGAGGGCAACCGCTGCATTGAGCCCGAGTTGCTGCGCGCCCACCTGCAGCAGCGCGGCTACAGCCCGGCCCACATGGCCCAGGCGCTGCAAAAGCTGATGACGGCGGCAGACGCGACCGGCATAACGCTCTACCAGGCCAACCTGCGCACCTACCAGCTGCTGCGCTATGGCGTGCCGGTGCAGGTGGCGGCGGGTGCGCCGCACGAGACGGTGCACCTGATCGACTGGGACACGCCAACGAACAACCACTTTGCGCTGGCCGAAGAGGTGACGCTGAAACACGGCAACTCGGGCGGCACATCGGGCGGGCATGAGCGGCGGCCCGACATCGTGCTGTACATCAACGGCATGGCGGTGGTGGTGATGGAGCTCAAGCGCAGCTCGGTGGACGTGGCCAACGGCATCCGCCAGCTCATCAGCAACCAGGAAGCGATTTTCAACCAGGGCTTTTTCAGCACGGTGCAGCTGGTGCTGGCGGGCAGCGACAGCCAGGGCCTGCGCTACGGCACCACCGGCACACCCGAAAAGTTTTTTGTGGAATGGAAGCACCACAAAGCCGGTGGCGACGATGAAACGCTGGCCGAGGGCGAGCTGCTAGACGGCCCGCTGGCCCAAATGCTGGCACCTGAGCGCCTATTGGATTTGGTACGCAATTTCGTGATTTTTGACGCAGGCTTCAAGAAGGTGCCGCGCTTGCACCAGTTTGAGGGCGTGAAGGCGGCGCAGCAGCGCATTCAGCGGCACGAGGGCGGCGTGATCTGGCACACGCAGGGCAGCGGCAAAAGCATTTTGATGGTGCTGATTGCCAAGTGGCTGCTGGAGCACGACCCAGAGGCGCGCATTCTGGTGGTGACCGACCGCGACGAGCTGGACAAACAGATTGAGGGCGTGATGAAAAACGCCGGTGTGATTGGGGCCGATGCGCCTTCACCGCGCATCACCTCGCGCCGGGACTTGGTGGGCAAGCTGGGCCAAGCTGCGCCGCGCTTGATGTGCGCGCTGATCCACAAAATTGACGTAACCGACCTGAAGGGCGAGCCACCCAAACTGGCCGGGCGCTTTTATGTATTTGTGGACGAATGCCACCGCACCCAGGGCGGTGACATGAACAAGCAGATGAAGCGCTGGCTGGCTGGCGCCGTCTTCATTGGCTTCACGGGCACGCCGCTGCTGCGCCGCGAC
>JAUXXN010000367.1 GCA_030684755.1 Hydrogenophaga sp. | reverse complement strand
ACGGCCAGACCATGGAGCCGCTGGAAAACTACGGCGTGCAGGTGATTTCCATTGGTTTCCTGGTGGACCGCGACGAAGCCATGATCTGGCGCGGCCCCATGGCCACGCAGGCGTTGGAGCAGTTGCTGCGCCAGACCAACTGGAAAGACCTGGACTATTTGATTGTGGACATGCCGCCCGGCACCGGCGACATCCAGCTGACGCTGAGCCAGCGCGTGCCGCTCACGGGCGCGGTGATCGTGACCACACCGCAAGACATTGCCCTGCTGGATGCGCGCAAGGGCATCAAGATGTTTGAAAAAGTGGGCGTGCCCATTTTGGGCATTGTGGAAAATATGGCGGTGTATTGCTGTCCCAACTGCGGCCACACCGAGCATATTTTTGGCGCAGACGGCGGCAAAAACATGGCCGCCGAATACGGCATGGATTACCTGGGCGCACTGCCGCTGAACATGCAAATTCGCGTGCAGGCCGACAGCGGCATGCCCACCGTGGTGGCCGACCCAGACGGTGAAATCTCCGGCATTTACAAAGCCGTAGCGCGCCAGGTGGCGATCAAAATCGCAGCCCGGGCCAAAGACTTTTCCAGCAAGTTCCCGAGCATCAAGATTTCGAAAGAAACCTGAGTCTCACCCGCCTGACCATCTTGGGCCTCAGAAGCGGCCCTTTTCTTGGGCACCCTCGAAAGTCCGGCAACAGCCCACGCCCATGTCCTTATCGCCCCGCAACCGCCGCATCGTTCAGGCTGTCCTGTACGAGACCTTTGCCATCGCCTGTGTAGCGCCCATGCTGATGCTGGTTTTCGGTCAGTCGCCGATGTCTTCGCTGGGGCTGTCGGTCACCATGTCCAGCATCGCGCTGGTTTGGAATTACACCTTCAACTTCCTTTTTGAACGCTGGGAATCGGGCCAGGCGATCAAAGGCCGGTCGTGGCGGCGCCGGGCTGCCCATGGTCTTGGCTTTGAGGGAGGGCTGGCGCTGATTCTGGTGCCGGTGATGGCGGGCTGGCTCGGCATCACCTGGTGGCAGGCCTTCGTGGCCGACCTGGGCATTCTGTTGTTTTTCTTGGTCTACACGGTGGTGTTCACCTGGGTGTTTGACCGGGTGTTTGGGCTGCCGCAGTCGGCGCAGGCAGCTCAAGAACCTGGAACGGTCTGAGAGGCAGAGCGACCATGGGTTGCGCTGCCTTAACTTCAGTACTTCAGTTGACCTTCGCTGTTGATGATGGCCAGTTCAACATAGTCGGAACCATTGTGGGATTGGGGTGAGTATTTGACGGTGAAGCGTCCGAACGCAATTTCCCCCGTGCTTTCCATGGCCTGGATGAACGAGGTGGTGTTCAGGTCTTTGCCCGTGCGCCGGAGTCCCTCGACCAGCAAGCGGGCGTGAACAAAACCCTCAAACTGTGACGCCGAAGGTTTGGCGTTGGGCGACTTGGTTTTCAGCAGTTTGAGGTATTCAGAGACAACGGGTGTTGCGGGATTGTTCAGCGAGGGCATGATTTGCGCGAGGATGACGCCACGCGCCTTCTCTTTCAACTCGCGGTTGATCACGTCCACGCTGGCCACCGAGAAACCGTAAAAAGAGGGTTTCGCATCGGTTTTGTGCACGGCCTGAATGAAGCCGGTGAACGTGCTGCCTGCGGTGCCCATCAACACGGCTTGTGGCCGGATTTTGGCCACGGTTTCGGCGGCGGCGGCAAAGTTGGGTTGTTTGGGATCGACGCTCACTTCCACGGCAATGGGCATGCCCTCGCTCTCCGAGGCCCGCTTGAGTTCCCCCAGCAAGGCCTTGCCGAAACCATCGTCTTGGTAGAACACCGCCACGCGGGTGATGCCCATCTGTTTGATTTGCGACAAGATGCGGCGGGCCTCGTTGCCGTAGCTGGCGCGTACGTGGAACATCAGCGGGTTGAAGGTGTCGCGGAAAGAAGAGGCGCCTGTGACCGGCCCAAACATCAGCGTGCGCGATGCCTGGAGCATGGGCACGATGGCGGCGGTGTGCACGGTGCCGGTGTTGTTGTAGACCATGAACACCTTGTGCTCTTCAACCAGCTTGCGGGTGTTTTCTACGGCGCGTGCAGGGTCGAAGCCGTCGTCCAGTGTGATGTAGCTGATCTTTCGGCCATGTATGCCCCCGGCTTCGTTGACCGCATCGAACAACAGGCGCGAGCCCACGCCGTATTCGGCGGTCTGCGGCCCCAGTGGACCCGAGAGGACGGCAGATGCGCCCAGACGTATTTCGGTGGGTGTGACGCCCGCATCGCTGGCGTGGGCGATGGCGCTAGCCAGCAGTGCGACCGTAGAAAAAAATATACGCAACATAAGCATCCTTGCAATCGACGGGTATCGCCGATGCAGATGATTATGGTTTCCTAAAATAGTTATTTCAAGTAACTAAATGCCTGTTTTACTCAGCGTTTTCCCTGATGCGTCGTGGAGTCGTTTTCCAGATCGCGCAGCTTGAAACGCTGGATTTTGCCGGTGGCGGTTTTGGGCAGTTCTTCCAGAAATTCAATAAAACGCGGGTATTTGTAGGGTGCGAGCTTTTCTTTCACAAAGGCTTGCAGATCGGCTTCGGTGGTGTGTGCACCGGCTTTCAGCACCACATAGGCCTTGGTTTTGGTCAGGCCGTCGTCGTCGGTTTTGCCGATCACGGCGGCTTCGAGCACCGCCGGGTGTTGCACCAGCGTGGCTTCCACCTCGAACGGGCTCACGTAAATGCCGCTGACCTTGAGCATGTCGTCGTTGCGCCCGGCGTAGGTGTAGTAGCCCTCGGGGTCGCGGGTGTATTTGTCGCCGCTTTTCGTCCAACTGCCCTGAAAGGTGTCGCGCGATTTCGCGCGGTTGTTCCAGTACATCAGCGCCGCGCTGGGGCCTTGGATGTAAAGGTCGCCAATCTGGTTGTGGCCGGTGATGACGCTGCCGTCTTCGTTGCGCAGTTGTACCTCGTAGCCAGGAACGGCTTTGCCGGTGGTGCCATAACGCACATCGTCTGGGCGGTTGGACAGGAAGATGTGCAGCATTTCGGTGGAGCCGATGCCGTCGATGATCTGGCAGCCGAAGTGGGCCGTCCAGCGCTCGCCAATGTCGCGTGGAAGGGCTTCGCCTGCCGACGAGCACAGCCGCAGTGCCACTTGGTTTTGGTCAGGCAAGTCGGGCGCGGCCAGCATGCCGCCGTAGCCGGTGGGTGCGCCGTAAAACACGGTGGGCTGGTGGTCCAACATCCGTTTGAACACCGCTTGCGGCGTGGGCCGCTCGGCCATCAGCACCACGCTGGCGCCCACGCTCAGCGGAAAGCTCAGG
>JAUXXN010000363.1 GCA_030684755.1 Hydrogenophaga sp. | reverse complement strand
CCTGAGGTTTTTTAAAACTGGCTTGGCACTGGGCGCATATGCGGGTTCACCGCTTTCTGGTGACTGTGTTTGGCGACGGCGCGGGGCCGCGCAGCAATCCGTTAACCCTCAGGACGCCGCAGGGATTGCGCTCGCTGTCGCGATTCAAATTCTGGCCCACACTTTCATCTGTTCTAATAAATCTGTGACTTCTTTTCCAGAAAGATTTTGACCAAAAGGTGCAAATCGAAGTGAAATATGGGTTCCGTTACCCCACGGCCACCACGCGCAAAACACTAATGCATCCCCGGATGGTTCTGAGGTGAACAAAAGCTGGGCATGCCTGACTCCACCAAGGCGCTGATCAAGTGCTTGAACCACTTGAGGAGCTGTGCCTATGTTGGTTTTGTCCCATGCAGCAGGAAGGAACTTCTCCAATATCAACCGAACGGAATCTTGTTGTTCAACGCTGAATTCTGCCAATATCGATCCAACCCAATCATCCCACTTGAATGACATGATGCCGTTAAGCTCATCAAACAATGGTTGACATATGGATTCAATATCGTATTTATTAAAATCACTCATGGCGGAATATTAAATTAAGGTGGCAATTATTAATCTGATCATGCGGCATAAGCCACTGAATCATGCCGGTACAATGCCAGTTGGTTGAGGTTATTCGTGCCGTGTTTGAGGACGGCGCGGGGGCTGCGCAGACCTTCAATTGGCCACCCGAACCCGCAAAGCCTCTTGCGCCAGCAGGTTGATGCTTTTGCCCTCGGCCTGCGCTGCAATGGCCAGTTGTTCGTGCAGTTCCGGGGGAATTCTGAGGTTGAATTTGCCAGAGAAACGCCGTCGGGGTTCAATGCCCTTTTCTGCGCATACCTCAAGGAACACTTGCAAAGAGTTTTTAAATTCGGCACGCAATTCTTCAGGCGTTTTGCCATAAAAATCTGCGCCTCCGTTCAGCCCGAGTATCTCGCCCCGGAAAAGATCCAGTTCTTCGTCGTACGCAATTTTGGCGCAATAGCCGTCAATGCTCATTAGGTTCATGGTTGCTCTCCGTGCTGTTCAAGCCATTTACGAATGCTGGCGACGGCTCCTTTGTCGGTGTTGGGTGATGGGTGCGGCCTGTGAAAAACACGCACTTCGCCAAACAAAACAACGGCTACGCGGCTACCTTCGCGCTCGCTGACCTCGGCACCCAGTTCCTGAAAGAGGGCTTCAATATCGCGCCACGCGATGTTGGCACTTGTGGGTCTTGCAAAAATCAGGTCCAAGGTGCGTTGGTGTTTTCGCTTCATGGCCTGATGGTACTGAATTTTGGTACCTTATTCAACCCAGAAAAGATAAGACTGCATGCAAGAAGACCTGTTCGGCGCACCACCCACACCGCCACCCACCCATCCCAAACCGCTCGCCACCGCGTCCGACGCGGTAGACGAAGACCCCGCCGCGCCAGCCGCACCCCGGCGCCGCTCAGGCGAAGTGCGCCCCCTGCCCCCCGACGAGGCCACCCGCGCACTCGCCGCCAGCCTGAACCCGCGCATCCACCTGGGCGCTTCGACCTGGAGCTACCCCGGCTGGGCGGGCATTGTGTGGGACAAGGGGCCGTACAGCGATGCGGTGCTGGCCAAGAACGGCCTGACGGCTTACGCGCAGCACCCGCTGCTGCGCTGTGTGGGCATCGACCGGTCGTTTTACCGCCCGCTGACCGAGGCGCAGTAC
>JAUXXN010000357.1 GCA_030684755.1 Hydrogenophaga sp. | reverse complement strand
AGGTTCATGCCCAGGCTGGCGCCGATGCGGGCGCATTCCAGGCCGAAGCCCGAGCCGGCGCCGGTGAGCACTGCGGTTTTGTGTTGGAAGTTGTCGATCATGTGTTGTCTCCTGGGGGTTGTTGTCAAAGGCGCAGCATCTCGGTGTGCGCAATACCGTCTTCGTCGTACAGCGCGCCCACGGCTTCAAAGCCGTGTTGGCGGTAAAAGCTTTGCAGATGCGCCTGCGCGCCAATGCGGATGGGCTGCACGCCCCACAGGCTGTGCAGGCAACGCACGGACTCGGCCATGAGCACATGGCCCAGGCCGGTGCCGCGTGTGGCGGGCGCGGTGACCACGCGGCCAATGCTGGCTTCGGGGTATTTGAGGCCTGCGGGCACCAGGCGGGTGTAGGCCAGCAATGCGGGTTCGTGGCCTGGGTGTTCGCCCAGCAGGTGCATGCAAGCGCGGTCGGCGCCGTCCAGGTCTTGAAACGCGCAGGTTTGTTCGACCACAAACACGGCGCTGCGCAGTTGCAGCAGGGCGTAGAGCGTGCGCGGCAGCAAGGCGTCAAACGGCAGGCAGCGCCAAGCCAGCGGGGGAGCAACGGCGGGGTTCAAAGCGGTCGGGTTCAAGCGCGCACTGCCCGCAACACGAAGCCGATGCGCGGAAAGTGCACATGCAGGGTGCCCGCGCGCTCGTCGGTGCGCTCCAGCGTGTAGCGGGTGCGGGTGGCGGCGCGCAAGATGCCTTCGGTGGGCTCTTGGCCAAAGGCTTCGGCGGCCACGGTGACGCGGCTGCCCAGCGCAATACCGTGTTCGTCCTGAAAAACATCGTCGCCCAGGGGCGCTGGCTGGGCTGCGGCGGCGATGGCAATGGCGTCTGCCGAGCTGAGCTTGCTGAATGAGCCGTGGCCGATGGCGGCCATGCGGTCCATCCAGGCGAGCACGGCGGGGGTGGCGTCCAGAATGCCGGCCATGGCAGGGTTGACGACGCGGCTGAACCACAGCGGGTGGTAGGCGGCGAAGTCGGCCACGCAGGGAGCCGCGCCCAGCAAAAAGGGCGCGTCTTCCAGCATGTTGGCCAGGCGGCGCAGGTAGCTTTTGTAGGCGGCGGTGGCGTCGCCGGGGCGCAGGCTGGTCATGCCGGCGCGCATGGCGCCCCGGTCAGCGGCAAAGGCCTGGGCGGCTTCGGGGGGCTGCCCGGCAAACAGGGCGGCCGCCCCCGTGGGGCTGAGGTTGTGGCCCATGGCGGCCCAGAACAGGGTGCTGTCGGCCCACTGCGCCAGCACGCGGGCCAGGCCTTTGTGGTGTTCGGGGTAGAGCGTGGGGGTGGGCTGGCGGTGTTCGAGCACATCGCAGATCAGCGCGGTGTCGCAGTACACATCGGCCCCGATTTGCAGAAACGGCGTGCGGCGGTAACCGCCGGTGAGGGCCAGCACGTCGGGCTTGGGCATGGTGCGCGGAATCACCACGCTCTGCCAGGCCAGCTGCTTGTGGCCCAGGATGAGGCGCACTTTTTCTGAAAAGGGCGAGCTGGGGTAGTGGTGAAGAATGAGGTCGGGCATGGTGGGGTGCGGTGTTCGGTGTTCGGTGGGCGTTGAAGGTTCAGGTGGGCATGGCGCGGGCGATGATGGCATCAAAGTCCACCCCCGCGCCCAGCGAGCCGAAGCTGTGGCCCCAGTGGCCCGCCAGGCGCGAATCGCAAAAGGCGCTGAACACGGCGGCGGGGGCGGTTTGCGCCAGCAGCGCGGCCTGCACGGCCAGGGCCACGTCTTGCGCCAGGCGGCGGGCTTCCATTTCGGTGGCCATCAGCTCCACCCGGGTGGGCAGGCTGGCGGCCATGTGGTCCAGCGCGGGATGCATGCCCTTGGCGGGGGCCAGTTCGTGGGCCAGTGCTGCGGCGGCGTCGGCCTTGCGCAGAGCCCTTAGAAGGTCCAGCGCCATGATGTTGCCCGCGCCTTCCCAGATGCTGTTGAGCGGCATTTCGCGGTAAATGCGCGCCATTGTGCCTTCGCCGCCCTCTTCCACGTAGCCGTTGCCGCCCAGGCTCTCCATGGCTTCTTGCGCAAAGTGGCTGCCGCGTTTGCAGATCCAGAACTTGGCCACCGGCGTGAGCAGGCGTTGCATGGCCTGTTCGTGGGCATCGCCTGGTTGGTCAAAGCTGCGGGCCAGGCGCAGCGAGAGCGCGGTGGCCGCTTCCGATTCCAGCGCGAGGTCGGCCAGTACGTTTTTCATCAGCGGCTGGTCGATCAGTTTTTTGCCAAAAGCGCTGCGCTGCGCCGTGTGGTTGAGCGCGATCGACAGCGCGTGGCGCATGAGCCCGCTGGTGCCCAGCGCGCAGTCGAGCCGCGTCAGTGTGCCCATGGCCAGAATCTGCGGCACGCCCCGGCCTTCTTCGCCCACCAGCCAGGCGGTGGCGCCGGTGAATTCCACTTCGGAACTGGCGTTGGCCTTGTTGCCCAGCTTGTCTTTCAGGCGCTGAATGTGCAGCTCGTTGAGCGAACCATCGGGTAAAACGCGGGGCAGAAACAGGCAGCTCAGACCCGCCGGTGTTTGCGCCAAGATCAAAAAAGCGTCGCACATGGGCGCCGAAAAGAACCACTTGTGGCCGGTGACGCTGAAGCGCTGTCCCCAACCGTCCGACCCATCGGGCACGGCCTGCGTGGTGTTGGCCCGCACGTCCGAGCCGCCCTGCTTCTCGGTCATGCCCATGCCCATGGTCACGCCCGGTTTGTCTTTCCATGGCTTCAAGGTCGGGTCGTAGGCGCGGCTGGTGAGTTGCGGCGCCCAGTCGCGGTAGATGGCGGGGTTGCCCTGCAACGCGGGCGTGACCGCGTAGGTCATGGAGATGGGACAGAGGATGGACGGTTCCAGCTCGGTGAAGAGCATGAAACCGGCGGCACGGAGGGTGTGAGCCCCCACGCTCCCCACGTCGTGTGGTTCGCTGCCCCCCGAGGTGGCTGCCGCGCCTTGGGGCGGCCCGGCGTCGCGGCGGGTTTGTGCCCAGGGCGTGCCGTGCAAACCCGCCATCGTGGCCGCCGTCATCAGCGCGTGGTAGCTCGGGTGAAATTCCACTTGGTCGATGCGGTGGCCGAAGCGGCTGTGGCTTTTAAGCTGCGGCGTGAACACGTTGGCCAAGCGCGCATGGGTCTGCATCTCGGCGCTGCCCACCTGCTGGCCCAGGGCGTGCAGGTGGGCCGTGTTCAGCGTGGGCGCATTGAAGGCCAGCGCCGCCTGCAGCGGCTGGTTGCTGGCAAAAAGGTTCACATCGACCAGCGGCGCGGGCTGGTTGAAGACTTCGTGGGTGGCTGCCATGGGTGTGTCTCCCCAATGAGAAAGACAACACCTTAGAGCAAAACCCAAGGAACCCGCGTCGCCGGTTTGACGGCCAAACCTCAGCTGGGGTGATTCTGCGCACCCACAGAGCGGCGGCTAGTCAGGCCGCCATACGCGCCGTGTGGCCCAGGCTGGTGGTGTAAGTGCGGCTGGTGATGGTGTCCACAAAGAACCATTCGCCTTTGGCTTCGGTGGGGGTGAAGGTCATTTTCAGGAAGCCCCGGCGCGAGGCATCCATCCAGTTCAAGTCGTCCACCACGCCTTCAAAAATGCCTTTGATCTGGGGTGGCGTCAGGGTGACGAGGTATTCCTCCAGGCCCGGCGAGCTGACAGAGCTGGTGGCGAATTCTTCGCCCACTTTCACGCCAGCCAGCGCGGGGTTGGCCAGGCCCATCAGGGTCAGGTCGCTGTGCCAGGCGTTGTGGGTGTCGCCGGCCAACACCACCAAGCGTTTTTTCAGCGTGGCGGCGGTGCCCAGCAAGGTTTCGCGGGCCACGATGTAGCCGTCCCATGCATCAAGGTTGTAGCCTAGCTTGGGGTTTTGCGCCGTGTCCATCAGAGCGACTTGGGTGGGGGTGCGCAAGTTGGCCGGGGTGCCCTTGGCGGTCAGGTAGTCGGTCACGGCCTTCTGGCCTGCGGCCTGGGCTTCGGTGGAGGTGTCCGTGGTGTTGAGTGCAGCCAGCACCGAGACCGGGAATTCCATGCGCCCCATCAGCACCTGCTGGCCCAGCACCTGCCAAGTGGCGGTGCTGGCGGCCATTTGGCCTTGCAGCCACTGCAATTGTTCTGCGCCCAGCAGTTGGCGGGTGGGCGAGCTGAACGCGGCCACAGCGGTGTTTCTGGCATCTGTGCCTTGCAAACCGGCGAGTGCCGCAATGTCAATTTGCACATCGCGGCCGATCAGGCGGGTGTCCAGCATGTGCAGGCTGGCCAGGCCACCAAAGTTGAAGCTGCGGTAGATCTTGGCCTTGTCGCTGCCGGTGCGAATGGGCATCCACTCGTGGTAGGCCTGCAGGGCGGCGGCTTTGCGGGCGGCCCAGGTGCCTTCGGTGGCCGGGCTGTGGTTTTCGGCGCCATCCATGTAAGCGTCGTTGGCGATTTCGTGGTCGTCCCAAATGCAGATGAAGGGCAGTTTGCCGTGCAGGTTTTTGCTGTCTGGGTCGCTTTTGTACTGGGCGTGGCGGGCGCGGTAGTCGCTCAGGCTCAGCAATTCGTTGGCGGGCTGTGACAGGCGGCCCATGGAAGCGGCGGTGCCCGATGCGTAACCATTGGCGGCGTATTCGTAGATGTAGTCGCCCAGGTGGACGACGCATTCAACGTCGCTGCTGGCCACTTCGCCATACACGTTGAAGTAACCCGCTGGGTAGTTGGAGCAGCTCATGACAGCCAGTTTCAGGCTGCTGGCGGTGGCGGGCAAGGTGCGTGTAACACCCACGGGTGAGCGTGTGCTGCCAAAGACAAATCGGTAGAAATACACCGTGCCAGCGCTCAGGCCGGTGGCGTCTACCTTGGCGGTGTAGCCCGTGTCGGCGCTGGCGCTCTCCGTGCCTTGGCTCACCGAGGTGCTGAAACGTGTCAGTTGCATGGCAGTGCTGCGGCGTGAACTAAAAACCCAACCCGTCGGGGCATGCGCCGTGGTTTGGTGTCACGGGCGCGTCACAGGCAGTTCATAAAGTCGCCAACTTCAGCAACACGTACGGGCAGCAGCATGGTGTTTCTTTCTTGGGCGGGAATGGTTGTGTTGGCGGTGGTTTTGTCCGGCTGTTCGCCACGCCATTTGGTCATCAACAGCCTGGCCAGCGAGTTGGCGGGCCAGAGCCAAGGGGCTGAAAACGACCCCGAACTGGCCCGTGATGCGGCGCCGTTTTATTTCAAATTGTCTGAAGCGGTGTTGGCCGAAACCCCGTCGCATGCGCTGCTGGCCGAGGGTTTGGCCGCCCGCATGACCGAATACACCTACGCCTTTGTGGCGCTGGAGGCCGACCGGCTGGAGGCGCAAGACAGCGCTGGCGCGCACCGCCTGCGCCAGCGCGCCGCTGCTTTGTACCTGCGGGCCAGAAACCACGCCATCACGGCGCTGGAGCTGCGCCAGCCCGGTTTCATGCAAGCGCTGGCCAACCCACAGGCGCCGCTGCGGCTGGCCCCGGACGATGTTGGGCTGGCCTATTGGGCGGCAGCCGCCTGGGGCAGTTGGATTGCCCAGTCCAAAGACAACCCCGATGTGGTGGCCGACCTGCCGCTGGTGGTGCGCTTGGCCGCACTGGCCGACGCCTCCGCGCCCGGCTGGGGCAATGGTGCCCTGACCATTTTGCGAGCCACCCTTGAAGCTTCGCGCCCCGGTGGCGACAAAGCGCAGGCGGCGCGCTGGTTTGACGAAGCCTTGCAGCTGGCCCAAGGGCGCAGTGTGGCGGCGTTTGTGGCCAAAGCCGAGGGCGTGGCCCTGCCCGCTGGCGACCGCGCTGCTTTTGAACAACTGCTGCAACAAGCCCTGGCCGTGAAAGACGCCACCGGCAGCCCGATGACGCTGCAAAACCAGATCATGCGGCGGCGCGCTGCGTGGCTGCTTGAGCAATCTCCCGATCTTTTTTAATTTAAACAACGTATGAAGAAACTGCTTGCTGCGCTGCTGATGGGCGCTTCGCTGCTGATGACCGCTCCGGTGGCATCGGCCCAAGAACAACAGCTGCGCATTGGCACTTTGGTGCCCAAAAATTCGCTGTACCACCGCGAGTTGATGCTGGTGGGCGAAGCCTGGCGCAAGGCGCAAGGCGGCGGCAAATACCTGGTGTTTCCCGATGGCAGCCAAGGCGGCGAGGCCGACATGGTGCGGCGCATGCGCATTGGGCAGATGCAGGGCGCGCTGATGTCGGTGGTGGGCCTGCGCGAAATCGAGCCGTCCATTGCCGCGTTGCAGGCCATGCCGCTGATGTTTCGCAGCTGGGAAGAGGTGGACTATGTGCGCGAAAAAATTCGCCCAGCGATGGAGCAGAAGTTTTTGGCGCAGGGCTTTGTGGTGCTGGCCTGGGGCGATGCGGGCTGGGTGCGGTTTTTCTCGAAAAAACCTGCGCGCCACCCCGACGATTACAAGTCGATGAAGTTTTTTGCCTGGGGTGGCGAGGTAGAGCAGCAAGAAATCATGAAGCGGCTGGGCTACACGCCGGTGCCGCTGGAAACCGCCGACATCTTGCCCGCCATACAGACCGGCATGATCGACGCCGTGCCCTCCACGCCTTACTTTGCGCTGGCCACCCAGATTTACAACACCGCCGGGCACATGCTCGACCTGAACTGGGCGCCGATTGTGGGCGCCTTCGTCGTTACCAAAAAGTCGTGGGACGCCATGACACCCGCCACCCAGCAAGCCATGCGCGCTGCAAGCGCCAAAGCGGGCGTTGAAATTCGGGCGCAAGCGCGCAGAGAGGTGGACGAAGCCGTGGCCGCTATGCAAAAACGCGGTCTCACGGTGCACACCCTGAACGCCGAACAAATGCAGGCCTGGACCGCGCTGGCCGAGCGCCTGCACCCGCAAATACGCGGGCGCATGGTGCCAGCCGCCACCTTTGACGAGGTGGTGGGGCACCTGAAAGACTACCGCGCTGGCAAGCGCTGAGCCATGGGCACCGTGTTGCGCCGCGTGGCGCTGTGGCCTTTGGACGCCGTGTTGCCCGGGGCAGCGCTGGCGTTGATGCTGACGCTGCCACTGATTGAAATGCTGCTGCGCCCGCTGCTGGGCATGGGCATTGCCAATGCGCCCGTGTTTGTGCAGCACGCCGGGCTGGTGCTGGCCATGTTTGGCGCATTGGTGGCCGAACGCGGTGGGCACCTCACGTCGCTGGGCGCTGGCTTTGCGGGTTCTGCCGACCCGCGCTTGCGCCGCTGGGCGGCCCTGTGGGCGCGCACCGGTTCGGCGGTGCTGTGCGGTATGTTGGCGCAGGCCAGCGCCAGTTTTTTGCTGGCCGAAATGCAAGCGCCCCGCCCCATTGCCTACGGCATGCCGGGCGTGTGGTTTGTTGCCGCCATGCCCTTGGGGTTTGTGTGGCTGGGGCTGCGCTTTGCTTGGCGGCTGGAGTGGCTTGAAGGGCGCTTTCAACTTCCGCTGCGTGTGGCAACGCTGCTGCTGCCACTGCTGGGTTGGCTGTTTGCCGGGCAGTTTGACGGCCAAACGCTGGCGTTGTGGCCTTTTGCCTTGGGTTTGGTGCTGTTGCTGCTGTGTGGCGCGCCGGTGTTTACTGTGCTGGGCGGGCTGGCGCTGGCGCTGTTTTGGAGCGAAGGCCAACCGCTGGCCGCCGTGCCGCTGAGCCATTACCAAATCACGGTCAACCCGTCGTTGCCCGCTCTGCCGCTGTTCACCCTGGCCGGTTTGGTGTTTGCCCGCACCGGTGCAGCGGCCCGGCTGGGCGTGCTGTTCACCGCGCTGTTTGGCGGCGGCGTGAAAGGCACTGCGGTGGCTGCGGCGGTGCTGTGTTCGTGCTTCACCGCGCTCACCGGCGGCAGTGGCGTCACCATTTTGGCGCTGGGTGGCCTGCTGCTGCCGCTGTTGATGAAGGCCGGGTTTCCCGAGCGGCGCGGCATTGGTTTGGTCACCAGCGCCAGCGCGCTGGGCGTGCTGCTGGCGCCGTCGGTGCCGCTCATCATGTACGCCATCATCGCCCGCGTGCCCATCAACACCATGTTTTTGGCCGGTGTGTTGCCCGCGCTGGTGATGGTGTTTTTTCTGCTGGTGGTGGGCGGCTATTTGCGCCGCGACGGCCAAACCACAAAACCCGAAGCCTTGGCCGCAGCGCGCCCCGACTTCGCAGCCACCCGCCAAGCGGCCTGGGTCGCCAAGTGGGAGATTTTGGCGCCGGTGGTGGCCGTGGGCTCGCTGGTGGGCGGATTTGCCACCCCCACCGAAAGCGCCGCCTTGACCGCCGCCTACGCGCTGTTCACCCAATGCCTGTTGCACCGCGAACTGGACGTGCGCGGCATCTTGCGCCTGTTCACCGAATGCGCGCAAGTCATCGGCGGCATCATGCTGATATTGGGCATGGCGCTGGGGCTGACCAATTATTTGGTGGACGCGGGCATTCCCGACCTGGCCATTGAATGGGTGCAGTCGGTGTTGCCGAATAAATGGGCATTTTTGATTGCGCTCAACCTGTTCTTGCTGCTGGCTGGGGCACTGATGGAAATTTACGCCGCCATTGTGGTGCTGGTGCCGCTGCTGCTGCCCATTGCGCTGGCCTACGGCATCCACCCGGTGCATTTCGGCATCATCTTTTTGGCCAACTTGGAGCTGGCTTATTTGACGCCGCCGTCGGGCATGAACCTGTATTTTTCATCGGCCATGTTCCGCAAATCGCTGCGCGAGGTGGCCGTGGCGGTGTTGCCTGCGGCACTGGCCATTTTCTTGGGCGTGCTCACGCTGTCGCTGCTGCCGTTTTTGTCGACTTGGCTGCCGGGTGTGGTGCTGGGCGTTTAAAAGCAGAACAAGTGCCCGTTGTTCTGCCCGCCCAAACACTCAAATCAGCTTCACCAGCTGTTTGCCAAAGTTTCGGCCTTTGAGCAGGCCCATGAAGGCCTCTGGCGCTGCGGCCAGGCCTTGCGCCACGGTTTCACGCGGACGCAGCTTGCCGGTAGCCACCAGCGTGCCCAGCTCAGTCAGCGCTTCCGGCCACACTTCCATGTGTTCGCTGACGATGAAGCCTTCGATCTTCAAGCGGTTCACCAAGATCAGCGCCGGGTTGGCCAGGGGCAGCGGTGCACCGTCGTAGCCGGCGATCATGCCGCAGACCGCAATGCGGCCAAAAGCGTTCATGCGCAGCAGCACGGCATCGAGCACCATGCCTCCCACGTTTTCAAAATAGCCGTCAACGCCGTTCGGGCAGGCCTGCTTGAGCGCCTTGGCCAGCGAATACATGTCTGGGTGCAGCTTGTAGTCGATGCAGGCGTCAAAGCCGAGTTCGTTCACGGCGTAGGCGCATTTTTCAGGCCCGCCGGCAAT
>JAUXXN010000350.1 GCA_030684755.1 Hydrogenophaga sp. | reverse complement strand
ACCGCAGCGACAAGCGCTACCCCATGCTGCGCTACCCCTGGGTTGATACCCGCGCCGCACTGGTCAACATGGCCGACAACGAGCCTGACTTGGACTGCGTGCAAGTGACCTACGTGAACCCGGAAACCGGCACCGACGCCGAGAACATTTTGGGCTTTTACGCGCTGATGCTCAAACCCGGCCAAACGCTCACGCTGCCCGCACGCTCGCCCTCGCAGGTGTTTCACCTCATTGAAGGCGGTGTGGATGTTGGCACCTGCGGCAAAAGCTTTGCACTGGTGGAAGCCGACACCTGCTGCGCACCGGGCTACGAGCCGGTGACGCTGACGAACCGCTCGGCAGACCAGGCGGCGTTCGTGTTCATCGCCGACGAATCGCCACTGCACAGAAAACTGGGTGTTTACGAAACCCGATAACTTCACCGATTGAATGACATGACCCCATACCTCTTCTCCCCACCCGCCATCCAGTCCCTGCCCATCCGTGGCAAGACCGAGCGCTTCCCCATCAACCGCATCTTCTGCGTGGGCCGCAATTACCACGCGCACGCCGTCGAGATGGGCCGTCCGGTTGATAAAAGCGTCGAACAGGCGTTCTACTTCACCAAGTCGCCCCAGACGCTGGTGGAAAGCGGCGCCACGGTTACCTACCCACCGCGCACCAGCAACTACCACTTCGAGATGGAACTGGTGCTGGCCATTGGCAAGCCCGGCTTTCGAGTGAGCGAGGCCAACGCCCACGAGTTGGTGTATGGCTACGCTGCCGGGCTGGACATGACCCGCCGCGACCTGCAGCTGGTGGCGCGCGACAAGGGCCGTCCGTGGGACACGGGCAAGGACATTGAAGAAGGCTCCGTGTGCTCCGAGATCGTGCCCATGGAAGGCGTGGTCATCGAACACGGCGCGATCGCTCTGGAAGTCAACGGCGCCACCAAGCAGTCTTCCGACGTGAACAAGCTGATCTGGAACATCCGCGAAATCATTGCCGACCTGTCCACTTATTACCACCTGCAGCCCGGCGACATCATCTACACCGGCACGCCCGAAGGCGTGGGCGCGGTGCTGCCGGGCGACCAAATCACAGGCCGTGTGGACGGCGTGGCCGAGATTGCACTGACGGTGGGCCCCGCCGAATGAAGCTCTACAACTTTTGGCGCAGCGGCACCTCGCACCGCCTGCGCATTGCGCTCAACCTCAAGGGTCTGAGCGCCGAGTATTTGGCGGTGCACCTGGGCAAAGAAGAGCATCTGAAAGACGCCTTCAAAGCCGTGAACCCGCAGATGCTGGTGCCCGCGCTGGCGCTGGACAGCGGCGAGGTGCTGATCCAGTCGCCCGCGATCATCGAGTGGCTGGAAGAAACGCACCCCACGCCCGCGCTGCTGCCAGCCGGTGCCAGTGAGCGCGCCCGCGTGCGGGCGCTGGCGGCCATTGTGGGTTGCGACATCCACCCCATCAACAACCGCCGCATTCTTGAAGCCCTGCGCAAGCAGTTCAACGCCGACGAAGCCACGGTGAACGCCTGGTGCGCCACCTGGATCGGCGCTGGTTTTGACGCCTACGAAGCCCTGCTGGCCGCCGACACGGCGCGCGGGGCATTCAGCTTTGGCCAAGCGCCCACGGTGGCTGACGTGTACCTGATTCCGCAGGTGGAAAGCGCGCGCCGCTTCAAGGTGGATATGTCACGCTGGCCGCTGATCAGCGCCATCGACCAGGCTTGCGGCCAGCTGGACGCGTTCCAGCGCGCCGCACCCGCTGCCCAGCCCGACGCGGGCTGAACCAGCAAAAGTCAGCGCCCCGAAAGCCCCCAAGCTCCAAGGTTGGCATACCGTGCGCTACCGGGCACGGGCGTGATGGATGCCGTGAATTGGGCGTTGAGATGAAAGACTTGACGGGCTTTGTGGTGAATGTGTTCACGTCAAAGCGGGGGCGAAACCACGGCAATCACCTGGTTCCCATGGCGGCGGTAAATGTGAAAGTCGCTGTCCAGGGTCAGCACCTTGCAGGGGTTGTACATTTCGGTCATGCGAACCAGTCAGGCATCGGCCAAAGAGGCTGGCACATTGTCATACCGCTCAAACAAGCCCCGCACAGCAGAGGCCTGTTCACCGAGCGAAAGGCCCAAGTCAACAACACCGCGTTCGATAAGCGCCAAAGCCTTGCTGGGGTCAAAGCCGGCACGGGCCAGCAAAAAACAGGTTTCAGCCACCACCGCTTCACAAGTGAGAAATGACCCCGTATGTTGGGCAAACTGGGCTTTGGCCCAGGCGTGATGCTTGTCGTTTTTGCAGTGCAAGGCCACCCAAGGGCCGGTATCCAGAATCAGGTGCATGCTCAAACTTGTCCAAAACCGTCCAGATGGCGCGAATTGGATGACAAATCGGTGGGCCCACCGTCGAAGCAGCCCACCAAATGGCCCGCCCGCTCCAACGCCGAAACGGCAGGCGCACTGCCCGACTTTTGCTGGATGTAAGCCGTGATGGCTCGGCGCACCAACTCTGACTTGCTCAAATGCTCTTGAGCGCTGAGACGGGCAATGCTCTCGTCCAACTCGGGCTGGATTTTGATGGTGAGCGTGTTCATGGTATTTCCACTGATGGGCAGCGGGTTGCAGCCAGATGTTGACCTGCTCTTGGCGGATCAGCAAGTACAGCAGAAATATAAAGGCTGCGCTGGCCCACGCCTCAGCGGATAAAGCGCCCGCCCCGGCCCACCATGGTGAGTTCAATGAACCGGGAGGCGTTGCGGCCCGGTTCGGTGGCGTTGACTTCGAAGCCGCCCAAGTCCAGCCGCTTGAGCGACCACAGGGCGTCGAGCAGCGTGGCGCGCGTGAGCTGGGGGCCTGTGCGGCGCAGGGCTTCGACCAGCACGCGGGCGTTGATGTAACCCTCCAGCGCCAGGTGCGAGGGCTCCAGCTTCACATCGGCCTGCTTCCAAGCTTGCAAAAAGTCCCGCACCACCGCCACCCCGGTGCCCGTGGGCAGCGGCACCACCTGCGACACGGCGATACCCACCGCATCGTCGCCCAGCGCTTGCAAGGTGGCGGCTGAACCCATGATCGACAAGGCGTACAGCGGCATGCCCTTGCGCTGCTGGCGCATGGCTTTGACAAAGTCCACCGTGGGTTTGCCAGCCAATCCCAACAGCACGGCTTCGGGGTTGGCGGCCAGCAGCTTGGTGGCGGCGGTGGCGGCGTCGGCCCCAGAGCTCTCCACGGTGACCACACCGCCATCGCCCAGCCCACGGCGCTCCATAGCCAGACGAGCGCCGTCGAACACCTCTTTGCCAAAGGTGTTGTTTTGGTAGGCAATGCCAATGCGCTTGATGCCGATGGTGGCCAGGTGTTGCACCAGTTGCTCGGCCTCGTCGGGGTAGCTGGCGCGCACGTTGAACACGTTGCGGGCCTTGGTGCGGGCCAGCAATGCCCCGGTGAAGGGCGCAATGAACGGGATGCCGCTGGCGGTGACTTGGGGCAGCATGGCCTCGACCATGGGCGTGCCCATGCAGTTGAACAGCCCAAAAATATCGCTGTTGGCCATGAAGCCGTCCACATTGGCCACGGCGCGTTTCACATCGTAGCCATCGTCTTGGGTCACCAGGTCGATCTTGCGACCCTGCACGCCGCCCCGGGCGTTCACGGCTTCAAAGCACGCCCGAGCGCCTTGGTGCATGGCCTGCCCCAAGTCGCCCAGCGGCCCCGTAAGGGCAATGGACTGCCCCAGACGCACCACCGAACCAGCGTCTTGCGCCCACACCGGCAAGCCGGCGGCAGACGCCGCACCACATGCCGCAGCCTGGAGCCAGGTGCGGCGGCGAATCAGGGACGGGGCATGGGGGGTGTGAGCAGGCAGCATGTGGACGGAAGGGATGGGGTTGGAGTGCATGGTCAAGCCAGCGAAGGCACCAACCTTAACGCGTTGATTGACATTATTTTGTCGGTTTGATGACATTTTTCGGGTTAATACTTGTCGGGTTTTCCCTGCTGCCTTGGGGTCACTCCACCGTAAATTCATCCAACTGCTGGACGAATTTACACATGAGCCAATCCCACGGAACAACCCGATACCCCGACCTCAGCGCAGCTCCAGCCCCCGGCGGCGCATCATGTCGGCGCTCATGGCCTGCATCGCTTCGGCGCCCATTTGGGCTTGGGCGGCGGGGTAGACGGTGCTGTCTTCGTCGGCGATGTGGCGCTGGTAGAGGCTGGAAAAATGGTGCAGCAGCGCCGTTTGTGCGGGGGTGAAATCTGCCCAGTTGGCTGGCGGCGGCTGGCTGGCGAACACGAGCACCTCGCGCGCCTGTGCCCAGGCGGCTTCCATGTCGCGGTGGTCTTGCCGCAGCCGCAGCACCAGGGCGCGCAGCGCCGGGTCGGGGCCGGCCAGCAGCGGCGGGAACACGTGGCGCTCTTCGTCTTCGTGGTGGCGCGGTGCAGCCAAGTCGAAGTAGCGCATCACGTCCACGGCGGCCTGCGCCACTTGCTCGCTCCAGCCGTGCGCCTGCGTGTGTTGCTGCAGCTTGCCCAGCAGGGCGAGCATGCGGTGCACCCGCTCGTGGCAGGCGTCCAGCATCTCAAAGGGTGCCTCAAAACCCGCACCGGGGGCGCGGTGTCCGGGCAGCGTGATCTGGCTCAGCGGGATGGACATGGCCATGGGTTTGTACCTCTCAAAAATTCAGCCCAGCTGCACCGCTTCGCCCTGCGGGTTGAACGGAATGAAGGCTCGCAACTGGCCCATGCGAATGGCTTGCACCATGTCTTGAAGGGGCTGTTCGGCGTCTTCGCTGCTGGGCGCACGGCCTGGCTTGCCCGACAGGGCAGTGGCAAACACCATGCCCCAGGCTGGGCCCATCTGGCTGGCTTCGTGCTTGAGCTGATCGAACGAGGTCAACTCTTCGGGAGTTTTGTCCACGCACATCTGCGGCACCAGCGCACCGCCTTCGCCACGCTCAAAACCGGCGCGCTCAGCGGGCGTGGCGTCGTCGGGCAGCTCGATACCGGCAAACACAAACAGCAGGCGCTGCGGCAGGGGCTGGGCGCGGGCGGCGCTCAACAGGTCGTCAAAAGTGGCAATGTTCATATTGGGGCGTTGGTGCAAAAAGAAAAAATGGGTTTGCGTCAGGCGCCGCCCAGGGTGCTCAGGTAGTCGGCCACGGCGGGCCGCGCTCGGGCGGGCTTGCGCGAGCGCACCGTGCCAACGCTGACAAAGCACAAGGCGTGTTCGCCGCTGTGCAGGCCAAACAAGGTGCGCAGGCTGGTCGATTTCAAAGCTTTGCCGCTGGTGAGCGCAGAGCCAAAGCCCATCGCAGTGGCCATCAGCAGCGCGTTTTGCACCGCGCAGCCTGCGGACAAGATGCGTTCGGCCAGATCCACGGCGGGGTCGCCGCGCTGCCCGTCCACCACCACCAGCATGAGCCAGGGCGCGCGGTGGGCTTTTTCACGCGCTTGCGCCACCTGCTCAGGTGTGGCACTGGCGTCGCGCTCCAGCAGGGCTTGGGCAAACACCTCGGCCAGGCGCTCGCGCTGGCGTTCTGGCACGGCCACAAAGCGCCAGGGCAGCAGCTGGCCGTGGTCGGGAGCAGCCGCCGCAGCGGCCAAGATGGTGTGTTGCTGCGCAACGTCGGGGCCGGGGCCCAGCAGGCGCTTGGGCAGCACGGTCTGGCGGGCCTGAATCAGCTCGCTGGCCACCGCCGGCCAGTCGCTGGTGGCGGGTGCGGGGGCCTCGGTCGTGGTGTGGGCGGGCGTTTGGGGTGCGTTCAACATGCGAGACTCATCGGTTCGGTCGGGGCGGCATTGGGGCCACGTGCGTTCAGCCGGGGCGGCCATCGGCGCGCTGGCGGCCGTACCAGCCCAGCATGCGCCAACCCCACACCACCATGACACCGGCCCACAACAGGGCCGAGGCCATGACCAACCAGGCCGGTGCTTGGTGCAGCGCAGCGCCAATGCGCAACAGCACCGCCAGTTGCAGCAACCAGAACAGCGCCCACACCAGGTTGTCGGCCACCAAGGTGCGCCCGCTGTGGCCACACGACACCCGCGTGACCATGGCCAGCATGAGCGAGCCCAGGCAACCCATGGTGAGCGCGTGCAGCGCCCCCAGGCCCAGCACCGGCGTGCCCAGCCGCAGGCCCAGCAACTGCGAGACACCGGCCAGCACGAACGACACGCCCAGCCACAGAAAACCCAGGTGCAGCATGGCCAGCAGCCGGATGCTCAGGCTCTGCACCAGCCCCCACACAAAGGCCAACCACAAAATGACGCTGCCTGCGGCCAGCTGTAGCAACCCCAGGCCCAGCATCCAGGCACGGCCACCTTGACCTGAGGGCTCGCCCAACCAAGACATGACCAGCGGCACCCAGATGGCGGCCAGTTCGAGGGACACCGCACCCAGCAGCATCCACAGCACCCAAAACGGGCGCCACACGCCGATCATGGGCACGGCGCTGGAGGTAAAAAACGGAATCATGCGGTGCGCCACCACCAGGTAGACCACCACCACAAAGCCCCACAAGCCGGTGAGCACGGCGGCGTGGGCCACGTCGTACACCCCGGCCAACAGGGCCACCAGCAACAGCGCCAGGCTGGCCACGCCCACGCCGCCCGCCACCGCCACGGTGCGCGCGTGCAGGCGGTCGTCCAGCGTGCTGCGGCGCACCAGCTGCGCAAACAACACCACCACCCAGCCCAGCCCCAGCAGGGCGGCGGCGGCACCGGCCAGGCTCAGCCACAGCGCGGTGTGAATGCCCGTCAGCCACACCAGCCAGCCCACGGCCTGCAGCAGCAACGGCACCAGCAGGGTGCGGGCTTCGGGTCCGTTCACACCCAGCCACTTGGGGCCAGCGGTGAACAAAAAACCTGTGAAAAAGAGAGGAACGAACCCAAACGTCATGACCGCTGCATGCCCCAGCGAGGGCGACACCGCGTAGGCCAGGCCCAAGGCACCGGTAGCCCGGTCCACCTGCACCAGCGCCCACCAGACACCCGAGGCCAGCAACAGCAACACCGCCAGCGCAAAGCCCAGCCGGTGCGGCGCCAGCAGCAGGTGAGACAGTCGCCAGGGTTGCTCGGTGAGCGGTTCTGGGCGGGGTGCTCGCACGGGCCTTGGCACGCGCTCCAGCGGCTCGGTCTGCGCGGGCGAAGCCGTTCGGACCGGTTGGGACTGGGCGTGGGTTGCAAGTTTCACTGGAGGCTATTCAAGGGTGGGCACAGATGGCGTTTCCAAAAATCGTTGCACCGGCGGTGCTCTACAAGGGGGCCATGCAACGCACGGCGTGGCCCGACCTGTGGATTATTATTAGACGGCAAAAAGCCCCTGCGCACAGGTGCAAAGGGGCTACTACCGAAGAACGATACGGCCCACCGCTGAA
>JAUXXN010000237.1 GCA_030684755.1 Hydrogenophaga sp. | reverse complement strand
GGCGGCCATCGGGCAGCGTGCCTTCTTCGACCAAGTTGCCGTTGGACAGCAGCACCGGGTAGCGCTTTTTGTCGGCGCGCAGCGTCACGGTGTAGCTGGCCATCACATCGGGGCGGTCCAGAAAATACGTGATGCGGCGGAAACCCTCGGCCTCGCATTGGGTGAAAAACGTGCCCTGGCTCACGTACAGCCCCATGAGCTGCGTGTTCTTGTCGGGTGCGCAGGTGGTGAAAATTTCCAGGTCAAAGGGCGCATCGCCCTCGGGCAGGTTTTCCAGCACCAACTGGTTGCCATCCATCTTGAACGAGCAGCCCGCACCGTTGACCATGACCCGGGCCAGGTTCAAGTCTTCACCCGCCAGACGCAGCGCTTGCGCGGCCACAGCTGGGTTGCGGCGCAGGCGCATTTTGTTCAGCACCCGGGTTTTGGCAGGGTCCAGGTCAAAACTCAGCTCGACGGTGTCGATCCAGAAGGCGGGGGCGGTGTAGTCGTCGCGGCGCACCACGGTGGTTGGGCCATTGGCCTCACGCAAAAGGGACATGGTGGGTCTCCAGGAAACGGGATGTGATCAGAGCGTTGTAGTCAGGAACGCAGGCCAGTACATGGGGGCCATCAAGCTCGTCGGCCGGGTGTGAACTGCAAATGGCCACGGCGCGCATGCCAGCACGCCGCGCCGCCTCAATGCCCAGCGGGGCGTCTTCAAACACGATGCAGCGCTCGGGCGCCACACCCAGGCGCCGCGCCACTTCCAGAAAAATGGCGGGCGCGGGTTTGCCGGGCAAGCCTTCATCGCCACCCACGGTGAGCAGCGTCTGGCCGAGTTCCAGGTGTTGGTAGGCAAAGGCCTGGTTGTGGCGGTCGCCCGCGGTGCCCACGCCGGCGGCCAGGCCGCGCGCCTGGGCTTGCGCCAGAAAGGCTTTGAAGCCCGCAACCTCGCTGAACACCGGCGCAAAAAGCTCGCGGTAAACCGCTTCCTTGTCGGCTACAAAGGCGGTGGCCTGATCTTCGGGCAGGTCTTGCCCAAACAGCTGGCGCATGCACTCCACACCCGTGCGCCCGGTGGTGCGGCGCATGAGTTCAGGCACGTCAATGTCCAGCCCCTGGCGGCGCGTGAACTCAACCCAGCTGCGCTGGTGCGAGGGCATGGAGTCGATCATGGTGCCGTCCATGTCGAAGATCAGGGCCTGCACCATTCAAACGCCTTGCTTCAGCGAGGCTTCGATGAACGCGTCCAAGTCGCCGTCCAGCACCTTTTGCGTGGCCGAAATCTCGACGTTGGTGCGCAGGTCTTTGATGCGGCTGTTGTCCAGCACGTAGCTGCGAATCTGGTGGCCCCAACCCAC
>JAUXXN010000344.1 GCA_030684755.1 Hydrogenophaga sp. | reverse complement strand
GATGGTCCGAACAAAGCCGAGAGCGTGATCCTGATCCACCGCCGCGACGGATTCAAGGCCGCACCGGCCAACGTGGCCAAGATGCGCGAACTGTGTGAACAGCTGGAAATGCAGTTCATCGTCGGCCAGATCACCGGCTATGAAGAAAAAGACGGCCGCCTCAGCGGTGTCAAAGTCACCGGCTCTGACGCGGTGACCCGCGTGGTGCCACTCGACGTGCTGCTGGTCTTCTTCGGCCTGTCGCCCAAACTCGGCCCCATTGCCGACTGGGGCCTGGAGATTGAACGCAAGCAGCTGGTCGTGGACACCGAAAAGTTCTCCACCAGCATTCCCGGCATCTTCGCGGTGGGCGACATCAACACCTACCCCGGCAAAAAGAAGCTCATTTTGTGCGGCTTCCACGAATGCGCTCTGGCTGCTTTTGGAGCCATGCCCATCATCTTTCCCGACAAGAAGGTGTTCCTTCAGTACACCACCACCAGCCCCAAATTGCACAAGGTGCTGGGTGTCGAGTCACCGGTGTTTGACTGAACCGGCCCGTTCAAAACCCATTGAACTGCGTTGTCTCACTAGGAAAGCCCTCCCACCCGAGGGCTTTTTTTGCAACTAAAATCCACCCGCGTTCCAAAAAACGCATTCGCTAGGGGTGTTGCGGTCTGACAAGACCACGACTGAGAAAGTCCCTTTGAACCTGATTGAGGTAATCCTCGCGCAGGGAAGCAGCCACGCAAAGCCTGCCGCACATCCGCTGTGCGGTTTACAGAGCTAGCGCGAAGCCGACCTGCCATTCCTGTCCCACGGACAACCACATGGCAAAAACAACCCGTCTCTCCCAACCTTCGCATGCCATTACGGCTGCAGCAAGTCACTTCAAACCCAGCAGCGCAGCCTTGGCTTGTCTGCTCGTTTGTGCGCCTGGTGTGCAGGCACAAAGCACAGCGCCCGCTGCCAGCCTGGCCGAGGTCGTGATCCAAAGCGGCGCCAGCAGCGCTGCCCCGGAAATTGGCGGCTTTGCCGACCAGCCGCTGGCCAACACACCGATCAACGCCACGCTCATCCCAGCGGACGAAATCGCCCAAACCGGCGCCCGCCGCTTGAGCGACCTGTACCGTTTGGACGCATCGGTGTCTGACGCCTACAACGCCGGCGGCTACTACGACTACGTCAGCGTGCGCGGCTTCGTGATCGACAACACCTACAACTACCGCCGCGAGGGCTTGCCCATCAGCGCCGAAACCGCGCTGCCGCTGGACCACTTGGAGCGCGTGGAGCTGCTCAAAGGCACCAGCGGCATCCAAGCTGGCACCAGCGCGCCCGGCGGCCTATTCAATATTGTGGTGAAGCGCCCCACGCAAAACACCTTGCGCAGCCTGCGCCTAGAAGCCACCAACAACGGCAATGCATTGGTCCATGCCGACTTGGGCGGGCGCCTGGGGGATAACCGCGATGTGGGTTACCGGCTGAACTTGCTGGGTGAGCGCCTGAACAGCCACGCACGCGGCACCGAAGGCCAGCGCGGCCTGATGGCGCTGGCGCTGGACGCACGCTTGTCGCCCGACAGGCTGCTGGAGGGTGAGTTTGAGGTTTCACGCCGCAGCCAAGCCAGCGTGCCCGGCCTGAGCCTGCTGGGCAACGCCCTGCCACCCGCGGAGGCCCGCATCAACATCAACACCCAACCCTGGACCCAGCCCGTGGTGTTCCAAAATTTCAGCGGCAGCCTGCGCTACACCCAAGCCATCAACAGCGACTGGAACTGGCAAGCGCAGTTGGGCACACAGCGCCTGAAAACCGACGACCGGCTGGCCTATCCCTATGGCTGTTCCAATGAAAATTCGTACGATCGTTATTGCTCCAACGGCGACTTCGATCTCTACGACTACCGCAGCGAGAACGAGCGCCGCAACACAACGGCGGCCCAGTGGCGCATCAACGGCCAACTCAACACCGGCGCGGTGCAACACCAAGTCAACGCTGGCGTAATCACCAGCCGCTTCACCGACCGGGGAGAACCGCGAGCCGGCAATATTCCGTTGGGTACAGGCAACCTGTTCACCTTGCCGCCGTTGGCACCGCTGGCTAACTACAGCGACACGTACACCCTGCGCACCGAACGCAGCACCGAATTCTTCGCCACCGACGTGATCCGTTGGAACTCGCAGCTGCAAACCTGGCTCGGCCTGCGCCACACCCGGCTGGACCGCGCCAGCGTGCGCACCAACGGATCGCGCGCCACCGACTATGACCAAAACGTCACCACGCCTTGGCTGGCCGCCACCTGGCAACTAAACCCCGCGCAGATGGCCTATGCCAGCTGGGGTCAAGGTGTCGAATCGGAGGTGGTGCCGGGCCGCCCCCGCTACAGCAACCAAGGCCAAGCCCTGCCCGCGCTCAAAAGCCGCCAGTGGGAACTGGGCCTGAAGTCCGACACCGGCACGCAGCGCTGGAACGCCACGGTGTTCCACATCACGCGCCCCGTGTCAGCCGATTTGCGGCTTGACCCCACGCGCTCCTGCAGCGACAGCCGCGCGGGTTCATGCACCCGTGTCATCGACGGCCATGCCCGCCACCAAGGTTTGGAACTGGGCGGTGGCCGCACCAGCGGCGCATGGTCTTACGACGCCAGCGCGACATGGATCCATGCCGAACGCCGCCAATCTGACATCACCCCCCGCCTGAACGGCCAACGCCCCACCAATGTGCCGAAAGGTGTGCTTCGCGCCAACCTCAGCCACGCCCTGGCCGCTGTGCCTGGCCTTCATCTGGGCGCCCACCTTTCTCACGAAGGCCGCCGTTCTGTGTTACCCGACGCCTCGGTGCAACTGCCATCGTGGACAAGGGTGGACGCGTCGCTACGTTTTAACACCCGTTTGAACGGCCGCCAAGCCAGTTGGACGCTGACGGTTGACAACTTGTTGGACCGCCGCTACTTCAAAGAGTCGCCCTACCAGTACGAACACATTTACCTGTTCCCCGGCGCACCCCGGTCGGTTCGCTTGGCGTTGCAAACAAATTTCTGAGGAATTTTGATGTCACTTGCAAAAACAGTAAAAATCTCTCTATAATTCAAAGCTGTTCCCTGATAGCTCAGTCGGTAGAGCGACGGACTGTTAATCCGCAGGTCCCTGGTTCGAGTCCAGGTCGGGGAGCCAAAAGTTGGTCAAAAAAGCACTTGATTTTCACGAATCAAGTGCTTTTTTTTGCCCTGAGCGCGTGCGCCGTCAGAATTGAAACCCAGCGCTCACGCTCCCCAGAACATCCGCGCGGCGCTAGCGCGTTTGAAATGCAACACATGTTGCTTGCTCTGCGATACTTGTGTGCGTTCAGAACAAACCCGCTGACAGTTCAAAAAGTCGCCCAGCGGCTTTCTGTCTGCGGTGTGAAACCACTCCAAGAAAGCATCCTGATGCAACTCCTGCCCATCCCCGCTTTCACAGACAACTACATCTGGGTGTTGCACGGAACGCAGCGCGCGCTGGTGGTAGACCCAGGCGAAGCCGGAGGCGTCATGGACTGGCTAAAGCAACACGGTTTGCAGCTCGACACCATCCTCATCACCCACCACCATGCTGACCACACCGGCGGTGCGGCCTCGCTGCGCGAGACAACTGGCGCGCGGGTCGTGGGTCCTACGGGAGAACCCATGCCCGAACCGCTGCAACGCGTGGACGAAGGCGATACGGTGATGGTGCTGGGTCTGCCCTTTCAGGTAATCAAGGTGCCCGGCCACACCGCCGGTCACATTGCTTACTACTGCCCCGACGTTGATGGCAAACCTCTGCTCTTCTGCGGCGATACGCTCTTTTCTGGAGGTTGTGGCCGTTTGTTTGAAGGCACGCCTGCGCAAATGTTGAACTCGTTGGACCGGTTGAGTGCCTTGCCCGACGCCACACAGGTCTGTTGCACCCACGAATACACACTCGCCAACCTCAAGTTTGCACAAGCCGTGGAGCCACACAACACCGAACTGGCAGCCTACATGGCCCAGTGCCAGGCACTGCGCACGCAGAACTTTCCAACGCTGCCGAGCTCCATCTTGGTTGAGAAGCAGATCAACCCGTTTCTACGCAGCCGCCAAGCAGCGGTCCGACAGGCCGCTACCGTGCACAACCCCCTTGCATCCAACGACGACGTGAGCGTTTTCGCCACGCTGCGGGCGTGGAAAAACGTCTTCAAATAACCCTTATCGCGCTATCCGTCTGCATGCCTTTGCCAACACCCACCACTGCCTCTCACAGCAGCCCCACCCATCCGCAACCGCCCTGCATTACAGGGTTGCGAAGACCACAATTCACCCTGCTGGGCTTGGTGATGCTGCTGTTGAGCGGGTGCGCCACTGTGGAACAAAACCCTGACGCCGTCCCACCGGCAGAGATTGCCAGCCCCGCTACCGAGAACACCTTACCCAAACCTTGGAAATCGGGGTCCAGTGAACCCACCGGGCCGCTGAGCGCCATTGGTACCGCCAACACCACCCGGCCCTCCGTGGTGACACTGGCAGCCCCTTCCGATTTATGGGACCGCATCCGCCGTGGATTGTCCATGCCCGACTTGGACACAGACTTGGTTCGCGGCCGCGAAAAATGGTATGCCAGCCGACCTGACTATATACAGCGCATGACCGAGCGCTCAAGCCGCTACCTGTTCCACATCGTCGAAGAAATTGAACGGCGCAACATGCCCATGGAGTTGGCGCTGTTGCCATTCATTGAAAGTGCATTCAACCCGCAAGCCGTTTCCAGTGCTCGCGCAGCAGGTATATGGCAATTCATGCCAGCCACTGGTGAGTCGTTCGACCTCAAGCAAAACGTCTTTCGCGACGACCGACGCGACGTGCTGGCTTCCACCCGGGCTGCGCTCGACTACCTGCAACAACTCCACAACCGTTTTGGCGACTGGCACTTGGCGCTGGCCGCTTACAACTGGGGACAAGGCAACGTCAACCGGGCCATTACCCACAACAAACGCAAAGGCCTGCCCACGGCGTACACCGATCTGAACATGCCCCTAGAGACGCGCATGTACATACCCAAGCTCCAGGCAGTGAAGAACATCATTGCCAAACCCGAAGCGTTTGGCACCCAACTGCCACTGATCGGAAACCACCCCTTTTTTGACACGGTCGTGCTGGACCGCGACATTGATGTATCCGTGATTGCCCGCCTGGCAGGCATCAGCGAACAGGACTTCCGCGCGCTCAACCCCTCGCTGAGACACCCGGTGGTGATGGCGGCGGGAACACCCAACATTTTGTTGCCCTGGGACAGTGCCGCAATATTCCAGCGTGAACTACAAACCCACAGTGGACCACTGGCCACCTGGACAGCCTGGGTGGTTCCCACCACCATGACGGCTGAAAAGGCCGCAGAACGTGTTGGCATGGATGCGCGTGAACTGCGCAGCATCAACAGCATCCCGCCGCGCATGCTGGTGCGTGCAGGCTCTAGTTTGATTGTTCCACGCAACAGCCACCGCAACAGCGACGTTACGCTGCATGTGGCTGACAACGGTCACCTGAGCTTGCAGCCCGATGTGGTGCTGCGGCGCGTCTCGGTGCGTGCTCGCCAAGGCGAAAACCTGGCAGCCTTGGCCAATCGCTATGGCGTGAGTCCCGTTGGTGCGGCAGACTGGAACAAGCTGGCCGTCAATGCACGCCTGAAATCCGGCCAACGCATCACCTTGATGCTTCCGCGCCAGTCATCGGGTACCGTGGCCTCGGCACCTCGGAAAAAAGGCCGCGATACGGCCCCGTCAACGTCATCGCGCAAAACCGCTGTCAACAACACCAAATCGGTCAAGTCACCCCAGACGGCTCAACAAAACGGGAGTAAAACCAAGGTTGCTGCCAACGCCAAGTAATTCCTTTCGGCGGAAGCCCCATTCAGGCTCGGTACTTTGCTTTGGCTTTTCGAGCAAACGAATTGGTGTAAGTGCGCTCCAGGTCCACCTGTTTCAGTGGAACCGCATCGTCAAACAAGGACAACATGCGGGCAGCCGTGGTCGGTCCTCCATCCGGCATCACACCATCAGGTGCCCAAGCCTCACGGGCGCGGCTAAAGGCGGCCAGATACAACGCACGATCTCCTTGGAAATAAGACTCGGGAACGGCCTTGATGATGTCGGATGGACCGGCGGTCTGTAGCCATTTAAGCCCATGCACCATGGCATTTGCCATGGCCTGACACAAGCGCGGATAACTACCAATGAAGTCAACTGAAGCAATCAGGCATCCCGCAGGCATGGGACCGCCAAACACCTCGGCGCTGCCGCGCACGGTGCGGGTATCGGCCACCACACGCAGTGCTCCGGCCTGCTCCAGTCCTGTTATGACTGGATCGGTGTAGCAAATGGCATCAATCTGCCCATCGCGAAAGGCCTCAACGGCACCTGTCGCCGTGGGCAGGCTGATATAGCGAACCTCTTGGGCACTAAGCTGGGCTTTGGCGAGCAACAACCTTGCTATGCGGTGGGATGCAGTACCGAGTCCCATGATGCCGATTTTTTTCCCTCGCAAGTCGCGCAGTTGCCGGTAATAGCCCATCGTGTGCTGTGAAACACCCAACACAATTTGCGGTGCACGGCCCTGCAAAACGAACGATTGAAACGCATGTCCACGCGACTGCAAACTGATGGTGCTGCTGTAGCCGCCCGAATAAAGGTGTGCAGCGCCCGACAACACAGCCTGCACCGACTGATGGGCATCGGGAAACTCACGCACTTGCACATCGAGACCCTCGCTTTTGAAATAACCAAGGCGCTCGGCAATGGTGAGCGGCAAGTAACAAAAAGCCGCTTTGTCATCGACCGCTACAACCACGCGCGCATCAGCTGTGCGCGGGGTGTGGACCAGACCCCCTTGCGCACGGGCACTGGACAGGCCGCTGCCCAGCAGAGCAGAAGCACACAACCGACACCACCCACGGCGGTTCCACATGACTCATCCCTTCGCTCACTTGTTTTTAACTTGAAACAAGGTTACGCGAGCGAGTGACTTGGCGCATCGGGACGAATCCCGAGCGGGTTTCCACCGAGAGCACATGCAAGAGAACTTAACGCATGGGCCCACAACAGCGGGCC
>JAUXXN010000335.1 GCA_030684755.1 Hydrogenophaga sp. | reverse complement strand
AGTACAAACGTACGCCAAGCGAAGCCGACAAAGTGCACGGTTGATATGGAAATGGACTCAGGTTGGCGAGAGGCGCCGGTCAACGATTGACAACAGCCCATCAAAAATCAGGCTGTCCACCAGCTCTACCTGGGTTGACATGCTGGGCGCCATCTTCCAGCCTGCGCCGCCGGTCATGTACACCACCGGATCAGCACCGCAATGGCTTTTGAGGTTTTCCACCATGCGCTGCACGGCGCCGGCAATGGCAAAGGTACCGCCGCTGGTGAGCGCGTCGCTGGTGTTGGTGGGAAAGTCGCGCACCTCGCCGGTGGGCACATGCAGCCCGGCGGTGCCCGACTCCAGGGCGCGCAGCATGATGCCGTGCCCCGGCAAAATAATGCCACCCAGAAAATGGCCGTCTGTGTCGATGGCCTCAACCGTGACTGCGGTGCCCACCATCACCACCACACAGGGCCGCGAAGGCCCTTGCGCCAGCACCCGCTGGCGCGCACCGATCATGGCCACCCACCGGTCCGAGCCCAGCCGGGCCGGGTGGTCGTAACCATTCACCACCCCCGCTTCGGCACTGCTGGACACCACCCATTGCGGCGACACGTCCCAAAGCTCCAGCTGCTCTTGCACTCTGCGCTTGACAGCGTCGCCCGCCACTACACAACCCACCACCCAGCGGGGTGTGGGCAAATCACACCAATCGCCTTCGGCCAATTTTTCAATGTTTTCGAGAAACTGCGCCCCGTGTGCCAGCAGCCGTGCGCTTGTGCAGGGTGCGTCGTACAGAGCCCACTTTAGGCGGGTGTTACCAACGTCAAGGGCCAGAAAAGTCATGCGCGCATTATCACCATACGCAGCAGGCAGTTTTGCGGCAGTGCAACATGGGCACCTTGTGCGCCAAGTTCACCGGGTCATATCAACCCTATCCAGCAAGCCCGCTGCACGGCGGAGAGTTTGTTGTCGGCCTGGAGCTTGGTCATGGCATTGGCCAGATGGAAGTTCACCGTGCGCTCGGAACAATCCATGCGCAGGGCCGTTTCGCGTGCAGTCAACCCTTCAAATGCCAGACGGAGACCTTGCTGCTCGCGCGGGCTCAAGCTCACCCGCTGTTCGGCAATGGCCCGGCGCAGCAGCGGCCAGATGTTGAACGCCGACCAGGCCAATACAGCCGCCTCAGAGCGCCCCGAAAACATGCGCGAACTGAACAGAAAACACTCAAATGCACGCCCCGCCGGCAGAGTGAATGCCACGCGAACCAAGGTCTGACAACCCTGCGCCAGCCACAGACGGCGCCACAGACCCGACGGTTCCAGGGCCGACTTGGAAATATCTTGCCAAGCCACCAGCGGGGCATCGCTGTCGCGCCAGCTGGCGCCAAAGTCGTGGCTTTCGGCCAAGGCCTGGGCAGGCCCCAGCAAACGGGGCGGGTGCACGGCGAGCACATCGCGGTCATCGGCGCCTCCCAGCGGATTGGGGCCGAGCACCAGCACCGACTCGACGCCTTGGTCGCGCAGGGCAGACACCCAATCAGCCAGCACAGCATCGACGTCCACACTGTCAAAGTTAACAGGCAAGGTCATGGCTGATGAACGCTGTTGCACAGACAATAAACCGTTGTTCGGTGTGCGTAGCACGGCCAACTGTTGTTGACAAATGATGGAAGGAATGCACAGTGCCTTTGGACCGTTTGAGGTTCTACAGCGTCAAAACGCGTCTTTGGAGGTGGTTGCTGGACGAGGTCGTCCACGCTCCACTGGAGCCTATTTTGCATCCATCGCGAACCCGCCTCTGGTGGGCCGGTCTTTGCATCTTGGTGGCTCCCTTGGCCTTCTACGAACTCTGGAAAAACGTTTGGCCCCAACCCTTTGAGAGCCTTTTCGCAAGGTTGATCCTGACGGTCTCGGGGTTGCTGTTGTTCCTGCCTGCGGTGACCAAAGACACCAGCGCACGCCACAGCGCATGGGTTTTCTCTGCCGTTTGCTGGGTGTCGTTGCCAGCCTTCTTTTTCTGGATGTACGGCATGAACGGCGGGAATGCGGTTTGGCTGGCCAGCGTCACGGCCATGCTCCTCATTTACTACCACCTCACAGACTGGCGAATTGCAACTGTGGGCAGTGCCCTGGGCGCACTGATCGGCTGGATGGCAGCCCACAACCAGTCAGCGGGCATTCCTGCCGAAAACACGATCGTCATCGGCTTTGCCTGGGTCGCGGCGTTTTTACTGGGGGCATCCAGCGCCAACCTGCGCCGGGTCCGCCTGATCAACACCTTGAGCGCCATGGGCGTGATGGCGCACGAACTGCGCACGCCCCTGGCCACCGTCAACATCATGGGCGATGTGCTGCGTTCGCTGGTCCGGCACGATGTGCCCGAGGCCCAACGCAAGCAAATTGAAGACCTGTCCACCCGGCTGCAAAACTTGGTGCGCAGCATGAACCGCCAGATTGACACCCAGATTTCAAATGCACAGCTGCTGCGATTGCCGCACGAACAGTCGCCCGTTATGGCCGCAGAACTGGTGCTGGAGGTGGTAAGCAACTACCCTTACAGATCCAACCGCGAACGGGACTGTGTGCAGGTTCACATTCGGCAGGACTTCTGTTTTGTGGCACCGCGCCAGCTGTTTGCCCAAGTGCTGACCAATCTGGTGAAGAATGCTCTGCACGCGCTGGCCTCAGCCAGCACCGCACCTGTGGCGGGCGATCTCAGGCTGGAGGTGGGCGTGCACCGTGGCAAAGGCCGCATTGCGGTGTCCGACAACGGCGTGGGCATTTCACACGAACAACAAGCTCAAATCTTTGAACCTTTTTTCTCCACCCAAAAAGGATCGGGTAACGGCCTAGGTCTCACGTTCTGCAAAAACGTGGTCGAAGCCGCCCAAGGCACCATCAGCGTACACGCTGAACCCCATGTCGGCTCGGTGTTCATGATTGACCTTCCGCTCAATCAAGACCCCAACATCCGCCCAGATCACCCACGCACTTGAGGCAATTTCCATGGCTTTCACACTTCCGCTCTTTCAACGGCCCGGCGGTATTTTGTTTCTGGACGACGAACCAGACTACTTGGACATGCTGGGCATGGTGGTGCCAGCGACCTGGCAGGTCGAGTTGTACTCCCGCCCGTCGGGCTTTGCCCAACGCATGCATCAAGAATACGAGCGCTGGGAAGCCGATCTTGTCACCCAGATGAACATGATTGATCGCTGCCGCCAGGGCCACCCGCTGTTGCCCCAGGTGCTGAGCTACTGGGCCAACACCCCCTCGCGCTACGCGTTGGTGAAGACCTGTGTGGTGGACTACGCCATGCCTGGCACCAATGGTTTGCAAGTGCTGGACGCCCTGCAAGACTGGCCTGGTTCGCGGGTCTTGCTCACCGGTCAGGCCGACGAGCAGGTGGCCATCAATGCCTTCAACAACGGGTTGATTGACCAGTTCGTGCCCAAGCAGGCGCCCGATATCACCCACCACCTGCTGAGCACGCTGCACAAGATGTCAAGGGCCGCCCACCCCAGGCTCAACACCTTGTGGCGCACCGCTCTGCAACCGGGCCAGCAGCTCTTGCTTCAAGTGCCTTCGGTGTCGCAAGCGTTGCAGGCTTACACCGAACAGCACTGGGTTGAATACGTGGTGCTGGGTGAACCGTTTGGGCTGCTGGGGCTCACAGCCACCGGCGACTGCCACTGGCTGCAACTGGAGCCCACCGCCGGCCTGCGCGATTTGGCCGAACTGGCCAGCTCGGTCGGGCTGGGTTTTGACCTGGTGCGGTCCATTGAACAGGGCCAGCAACTGGCTGCCCTAGAACTGCACCAGCAATTGCACCTGCCAGGGCCGGTGCGGGCGGCTCCTGCCATCCCCATTGGAAGCGATGGCACCTTGCTTGCCGCCAGTTTTGTGCTGGCGACGTCCGAACTCCCTCAGTCCATCGGCGCCTACCGTGATTTTCTGGCGGCCCAAGGCGACCGCGTCATCCAAGACGGTTGAGCCCTGCCGTGCGGGCGCGCCGTGCAATGGGCCAGTCCCAGGGCTTGAGCAGCGGCGCAATTTCCCGGGCAACGGAAGTGACGTGGTCCAGTTCGGCATCGGTCAGCGCTGCGTGAAGGGTCAAGCGAACCATGGCACGGTTGCGGCTCGTTGCTGGGGCGCAAAACACCGCACCAAACACATCCCGCTCTTCCAGCAAGTCACGCAACACCATGGTGTCGGGCTCGGTCCCTGCCTCCAATGCAATGATCTGTTCGGTACCTTGGTGAATGGGAT
>JAUXXN010000334.1 GCA_030684755.1 Hydrogenophaga sp. | reverse complement strand
ATCACACCCCTGACACTGGCCGCCAAAGAAGGTCTGGCCCTGATCAACGGCACCCAGGTCTCCACCGCACTGGCGCTTCACGGCCTCTTCATGGCCGAGCGCCTGTTGGAGGCAGGCACCGTCATCGGCGCCCTGTGTGTGGACGCCGCCAAGGGCAGCGACGCCCCGTTCGACCCACGCATCCATGCTGTGCGCGGCCAGCCCGGGCAGATCGCGGTGGCTGCGGCCACCCGCGAATTGCTCGCAGGCAGCCAGATCCGCCTGTCCCACATGGTGGACGACGAGCGCGTGCAAGACCCCTACAGCCTGCGCTGCCAGCCCCAGGTCATGGGCGCCTGCCGCGACCTGATCGGCAACGCCGCGCGCACCCTGCTCATTGAAGCCAACGCCGTGACCGACAACCCGTTGGTTTTCACCGACACCAACGAAGTTCTGTCAGGCGGCAACTTCCACGCCGAGCCGGTGGCCTTCGCCGCCGACACGCTGGCCCTGGCCATTGCAGAAATTGGGGCCATTTCCGAGCGCCGCATCGCGCTGCTGATCGACAGCACGCTCTCGGGCCTGCCGCCCTTTTTGGTGGACAACCCAGGTATCAACAGCGGCTTCATGATCGCCCACGTCACCGCCGCCGCGCTGGCCTCAGAAAACAAATCGCACGCCCACCCTGCCAGCGTGGACAGCCTGCCCACCAGCGCCAACCAAGAAGACCATGTGAGCATGGCCACCTTCGCCGGGCGCCGCCTGGCCGAAATGGCCGACAACACCGCCACCATTCTGGGCATTGAATGGCTGGCCGCAGCCCAAGGCGTGGACTTCCACCGCCCGCTCGCCACCTCGCCCCGCCTGACGCAAGTGCACGCCGCGTTGCGCGCCCACGTGCCGTTCTACGACAAAGACCGCCTGTTTGCGCCCGACATCGAAGCCGCCCGCCAACGGGTGCTCGATGGCGCTGCCAGTGCCGCACAGCAAGACCTGTTCGCCCCGGTCTGGAACGCTGCCTAAAGCCCCTTCAAACGCCATTCAGCCGCCGATTTTTTCCATTCACCCATCGGCCAAAATGCGCCCTTACATAGATTGAAATATGATGAAAAAAATCTATTCATATTTCAATGCCATGACGCAACCCACCGCCCCTGAAACACCCGCCCTGCAAGCCCTGCGCCAGCTCGGCGGCGTGGCCACCAGCGCCGAGCTGCAAGCCCGCCTGGGTGTGAGCCAGCCCACCGTGTCGCGGCTGCTGGCGCCGCTGTTGGGCAGCGGGCTGGTGCTCAAAGTGGGCGCGGCGCGTTCGCAGCGCTACCTGCTGCCGCGCCACATCGACGGCGTGGGCGCGTCCGTGCCCATTCGCGAGCTGGACGAACACGGCCACAGCCGCCCCTTTGGCACCCTGGTGCCGCTGGCTGGCGGGCGTTTTTGGATGGAAGAAGACCACGGCACCAGCGCCCCGCACGACGACTTGCCCTGGTTTTTGTACGACCTGCGCCCCCAAGGTTTTCTGGGGCGCGGCTTTTCGCAGCAACACCCCGAACTGGAGCTGCCCACCCACATCGGAAGCTGGAACAGCGAACATATTTTGAAAGCCCTCGTGCATGCCGGCGACGACTTGCCGGGCAACCTGGTGGTAGGCCAACCCGCGTTTGAACGGCTGGCGGCCCGCGCACCACACCACAGGGCCAACACCGTGGGCGACCCCGCCGAAGACTACCCGCGCTTGGCCCAGCAGGCCCTGGGCAGTGCTTTGAGCGGTTCATCTGCGGGCGGCGAACAACCCAAATTTTCAGCCGTGCGCGACGGTCATCCGGTGCTGGTGAAGTTTTCATCCGCTGGCGACAGCCCGGCCGAACAACGCTGGCGCGACCTGCTCTTGTGCGAGTGCTTGGCGCTGCACACCTTGTCTGAAGCCGGTGTGGCCGCCGCCACCACCCACATTGTTCAAGCCGGTGGGCGCGTTTTTTTAGAAAGCCGCCGCTTCGACCGCACCGCCCAAGGCCGCCGGGGCATGGTGTCGCTGGAGGTGTACGACGCGCACTACATCGGCGTGGGCACCAACTGGGCCGCCACCGCCCAGCGGGTGGACCGCGCCGGAGCCGACCGCCTGAGCACCACCGACGTGCGCACCCTGTGCCTGCTCGACGCCTATGGCGCCCTGATCGCCAACACCGACCGCCACCACGGCAACATCTCGCTGCTGCTGAAAAACGACCAATGGCAACTGGCCCCGGCCTACGACATGCTGCCCATGCTCTACGCACCCATCAACAGCGAAGTGCCCGAGCGCCAGTTTGCCCCGCGCCCCTTGCCACCCAGCACACACGCCGACGTGTGGCCCCAGGCCCGCATCTTGGCGTTGCGCTTCTGGCAAGCCGCCGCCGAAGACGAGCGCATATCCAGCGGCTTTCGCGCCCTGGCGCAGGCCAACCACGACACCGTGCAGCAGCTCGGCTGATCAACGCCGCCCGCCGCCCCGGCGATCATCATCGCCACGGTCGTAGCGCTCATTCCGGTCGTAGCGGTCATGGCGGTCATGCCGTTTGTGCCATTTTTTGTGGTGACGGTCGCGGCGGTCGTCCCAGTACGGAGCATGGCCCCAACTTTGGTAATACACCGGCTGCGGTACCACCACCACCGGGCGCACATAGGGGTAAGGCTGTTGCACCACCACCGGCTGCGGGTACACCACCACCGGTC
>JAUXXN010000328.1 GCA_030684755.1 Hydrogenophaga sp. | reverse complement strand
GCCAGCGTGGGCGAAGGTGCGTTTTTGGCAGCGAGGGCTGCGGGTGTTCAGTTGAAATAATTCCGCACCAGCTTGTGAGCGAGTTTTGACCAGAAAAACAAAGGTGCCAATGTTTTCCTCGCAGCGGTAGCACCTTCCGCTCTTTGTCTGAACCCAGCGCTGCTCAGCGGATCCGAATGCTTCAGCCCCGATAGCCGTTCGGGTTTGCGCTCTGCCAGCGCCAAGAGTCTGCGCACATCTGGTCCAGTGTGTGCTGCGCTTCCCAGTCCAGCAGTTTCTTGGCCAATGTGGCATTGGCGTAACACTGCGCCACATCGCCTGCGCGGCGCGGCGCAAACTGGTACGGCACTGGGCGCCCGCTGGCGGTTTCAAAAGCCTTCACCACCTCCAGTACGCTGTTGCCTCGGCCCGTGCCCAGGTTCACCGTGAAGCTCTCGCCCCGGCCCAGCAGAGCTTGCAGGGCCGCCACATGACCAGCCGCGAGATCCACCACGTGTATGTAGTCGCGCACCCCCGTGCCGTCAAGTGTTGCGTAGTCGTTGCCATACACATTCAAGTAAGGCCGCTGGCCCACCGCGACCTGCGCCACAAAAGGCATCAGGTTGTTGGGTATATCTGCCGGGTCTTCGCCTATGAGCCCGCTGGGGTGTGCGCCCACGGGGTTGAAATAGCGCAGCGTGCCCACGCGCCACACGGGGTCGGCTGTGCGCACCGCCGTCAGCATGTCTTCAATAACCAGCTTGCTGTGGCCGTATGGGTTGGTGTGGCTGCGCGGAAAGTCTTCCGTAATCGGCACCGAAGCGGGATCGCCGTACACCGTGGCGCTGCTGGAAAAAACCAGCGTGGGAGCCGCAGGCGCCGAGCCGTCGGCATGCACCGCCGTCATGGCGCGCATCAGGCTCACCGCGCCACCGATGTTGTTGTGAAAATACTTCAGCGGCTGCGCCACGCTCTCACCCACCGCCTTGTCGCCAGCAAAGTGCACCACACCCACCGGCTGGTGGCGCCGCAATACCGCTTCTACCCAAGGCGTGTCCAACACGTCGCCGCGCTCCAGCATCACCGGCAAGCCCGTGATGCGTTCCAGCCGTTCCAACACGGCAGGGTGGCTGTTGGAAAAATTGTCCAAAACCACAGGCTCAAAACCCGCGTCTCGCAACGCAACGAAGGTGTGGCTGCCGATATAGCCGGCGCCGCCAGTCAAAAGAATTTTCATGGGTGGTGTGGGGTTGAAAGTCTTGGAGGTTCTTACAAACTTAGATGCTAACTGCGTCAAAGCAACTTGACGTGGTCATTTGTCAAAAGGAATTGAAAACCCGTTGACCTTGTTGGTAACGATTGCTGAAGTGGATTTTCAAACCAACAACGAGGCTCATCGTCCTATTAAAAACACCGCAGGCGCGTCCAGAGGAAGCCCAGCCAGCGCACCGTTGCCGCGCTTCCAGTCGTGTACCAGCGCACTGCGCACGGTTTGGTTTGACAGGGTCAGAGCGCAGCACACCGCCAAGCGGGTATGGGGGTGCAGGGTTTGCAGCAGGGCTTGGAGCAGGGCGGTGTTGCGGTAGGGCGTTTCAATAAAAATTTGTGTTTGCCCTGTTTTCAGGGCCAGTGCTTCCAGTTCTCGCACCCGTTTGGTTCGTTCTGTGGCTTCTTGCGGTACGTAGCCCACAAAGGCAAAGTTTTGCCCGTTGAGCCCGCTGGCGGCCAAGGCCAACATGAGAGAGATCGGGCCGGTGAGCGGCACCACGCGCAGGCCTATGGCGTGGGCTGTGCGAACGATGGAGCTGCCGGGGTCGGCAATGGCGGGCATGCCGGCTTCGCTCACCAAGCCTATGTCGTGCCCGAGCAGGGCAGGCGCCAACAGGCTGCGGGCTTGGGCGTCGTTTTGGGCAACGGGTGCATGGTCGCCCTTTTTGTGGGCGGAGCGTGGCAGTTCGGTGATGTGTTGGGCTTGTAGGGGGGCGGCCAGTCCGCTGGTGGTGTCTACCCGTTTTAAGAAAGCGCGGGTGCTTTTGGCGTTCTCAGTAATCCAGTGTGTGAGTTTGCTGGCTGCAGCCAGGGTTTCGGCGGGTAGCCATTGGTCAACGCTTGCAACCATATCTTGGCTGATGCCGAAGTCCAGCGGAGTGGGCACGAGATACAGCGTGCCGGGTTTGGTGGTGTTTGTGTTCACAACAATGGCACCCCAGCAGCTCGGATCATGCGGCAGGTGCGAATAAGTGGCAGGCCCACCAGGGCGGTGGGATCGTCGTTGTCGATGCGTTCCAGCAACGCTATGCCCAGACCTTCGCTTTTGGCGCTGCCGGCGCAGTCGTAAGGCTGTTCGGCGCGCAGGTAGTTTTCAATTTCGGTGTCGCTCAGGTCTCGGAACACCACCCGGACAACGGCGATGTCGCTGAGTTCAAAGCCGGTTTCTCGGCACACCACGGCCAGCGCGGTTTGAAAAATGACGGTTTGCCCGCGCATGCGCTGAAGTTGAATAACGGCGCGTTCATGGGTACCGGGTTTGCCCAAAGGTTCGCCGTGCAGGTCTGCCACTTGGTCGCTGCCGATCACCACGGCCTGCGGGTGGCGCTGTGCCACGTCACGGGCTTTGGCAATGGCCAAGCGCAGGGCCAAGTCGGCTGGTGTCTCGCCGGGCTGCGGCGTTTCGTCAACCAGAGGGCTGACCGCGTCAAACGGCACGCCCAACCGGCTGAGCAGTTCACGCCGGTAGCGCGAGGTAGAGGCCAAAATAAGCGGGCGTGAACGGGGGGTGGGTATGGTGGTACTGTGAGCAGACATGCCGGTATTCTCCCTGCATTCTTTTACACTCCGATCATGAACGCGAACCCCAAAATGGCATGGAATGCCGACCGCTTGGACATACGGGCGTTTGCCCTGGCCGGCGCTAGCCTAAAGGCCGATGAGCCGCTGACGCGCTTTGCTCGGCTGCTAGAAGAGGCCTGCCCAGACGACGACGCCCAGCCAACAGCGCTGCGTGTGCACTGGCAGGCGCACGGTGAAATGCGCCCAAGCGCCAAGGGGGGTGCGCCCGCCGTGTGGCTGCACTTAGAGGCTCATGCAACGGTGCCGCTCACATGTCAGCGTTGCCTTGGTCCGGCCAATACGCCTCTGACGGTGGACCGCTGGTTCCGGTTTGTGGCCGACGAAGCGGCTGCCGAAGCCGAAGATGACGATTGCGAAGAAGATCTGTTGGCTTTAGAGCCCAGGCCGAACTTGCACGAACTGCTGGAAGACGAATTGCTGATGGAGTTGCCACTGGTTCCCATGCACGAGGAGTGCCCAGTGCCTGTGGTGATGCAGGCTACCGATCCGGGTGTGGGTCAAGAGGGAGACGAGCCTCAGCGCAGAAACCCGTTTGCTGAGTTGGCGCGGTTGAAGAAGTAAGGGGTCTTGCTCACCAAGGGGCTTGCTGCCCAAGCGCGTTGCTGACTCCTCTTGCGTCCGCTGCACTCCATTTTTGATTCCCAGATGGCTTCGGGCTATAATGCTTGGCTTTGCGCTTGTACC
>JAUXXN010000325.1 GCA_030684755.1 Hydrogenophaga sp. | reverse complement strand
GGAACATGCCGCCACGCTGCGGCGCTTGGAAAGCCACCGCTTCGAGCAGCAAACGGGTGAGCACAGGGGTGGACATCTTGCGCATAGCCGAGGCATGTGCCAAGCCGATGGACCTCCACACAGGTGCCAGTCCTTGGCGCTTCTGCGCCGAGATCAGGTGCAAAGAGGCGAACTTCAAAAAAGCCAAGCGGGTTTCAATTTGCCGCTCAATCTGCTCACGCTGGTAGGCGTCCACCGCGTCCCATTTGTTGATCGCAATCACCACCGCGCGGCCGCTTTCCAAAATGAAGCCCGCGATGTGTGCATCCTGATCGGTCACGCCTTGGGTGGCATCAAGCAGCAGCAGCACCACATGGGCGTTTTCGATGGCCTGCAGCGTCTTGACGACCGAGAACTTCTCGATGGCTTCGAACACGCGGCCCTTTCGCCGGATACCTGCTGTGTCGATCAGCTCAAATTTTTGGCCATTGCGCTCAAACGGAACCGAAATCGCGTCGCGCGTGGTGCCGGGCATGTCAAAAGCAACCAAACGCTCTTCGCCCAGCCAAGCATTGATCAAAGTGGACTTGCCCACGTTGGGTCGCCCGGCTACCGCTAGGCGGATCACCGTGGGGTCCACGGACTCATCTTCTTCGCCGTCCGCCGAGAAACCAGGAATACTCTCCAGCGCTTTTTCCAGCATGGAGCGCACGCCCTGCCCGTGGGCGCCTGAAACAGGCATAACCTCGCCCAACCCCAGCTCGAAGAATTCAACCAGTTGCAGGCCCTGGGTCATGCCCTCGGCCTTGTTGGCCACCAGAACCGTAGGCTTGCCCAGTCGGCGCAGGTATTGCGCAATTTCATGGTCCTGAGCACTGATGCCCGCGCGGGCATCCACCACAAAAATGACCACGTCCGACTCAGCTACAGCCTGCCGTGTCTGCTTGGCCATTTCTCGGTAAATACCTTCGCTCGCATCAGGCTCAAAGCCTCCGGTGTCGATAACGATGTATTCACTGGGTCCTAGGCGACCGTTGCCGTAATGGCGGTCACGGGTCAGGCCAGCAAAGTCGGCCACGATGGCGTCGCGTGAACTCGTCAGGCGGTTAAACAGGGTGGACTTGCCCACATTGGGGCGCCCCACCAGGGCGATGACGGGTTTCACGGAAAAAAGCTTTCGTTCAAGACACGCCGTACGCAACATGCGCACGGACATCAAATCGTTATTGAGGGCGCCAGGCGTAAACGCCGCCGTTGCGCGTCTGAACCACCAAGGCATCACCTGCCAGCAATGGCGCCACCAATATGGCAGAGCCGTCGGCGGTCATTCGGGTCATCTCAGAGCCATCTTCTCGCGAAAGCAAGTGAACAACACCCTGGTTGTCACCGATTGCGACCACGCGCCCCACAGCCAAAGGAGCAGTCAGAACACGGTACTTCAATCGGTCGACTTCCCACCCAGGTTCTCCGCTGGAGCGTTGCCAAGCTCGGACGCGCCCATCGGCTTCGGCACCAAAGACCCAGCGGTCATCACCATGCAAACCGGTGGCGCCTTGGGCGGGTCGAGTCCATGCCACGGTGCCAAGAGTCGCATCGATACAGCCAACCGCAGCAGAGTAAGCGCGCACGCAAACGCTGTTGCCCACACGGCTTGCAGGACCCACCACATCGACCAGGCGCTCTACTTCGTTGGCGCCACGCGAGGTAGCCACCGGGACATCCCAACGGACGGAACCGTTGAGCGGATTTAAACCGAACAGCCGACCGGCCAATCCAGCCACCAAGGTGTCACCGACGGCCAGCAAAGCCCCCGCTTGGCTCAATACCAGCGGCTCAGCGGGACGCGATTGAACCCAAAGGCGGGCACCAGTCAGCCCATCAAATGCGCGAACCGTGCGGTCTGCGGTCAACACAAAGACCCGTTTTCCTGCCACCAAAGGGGCGGTGAACGAGCGTGCTGGCAAGCGCACACGCCAAACTTCTTTGCCGTCGCTGATGGCCACAAGGTCGTTACCCTGCGTGATCACAGCGGCCATCTGGCCATCTGAGCCCACACCGGCTGCAAGGGGTTGGCCCAAGTTCAGACGCCAAAGATCTTTGCCCGTTGCAGCATCCAGTGCAACCACAGTACCGGAAGCACCAGCAGCAAACACGCGCCCGGCCACCGCACGCGGGGCCAGCATGGCGTGGGACGAACCGACCTGTGAGGACCAAGCCAGCGTGGTCCCTATTAAGGCGGCCACAGGCGCAAGTTGGGTGGGCTTGGGTTTCTCTGGACCCGATGAACACGCTGTCAACAGCCACGCGAGCACACCGCTGGTCACAACCCAGGCAGAACGGCGCAGCACGCGGCTGGGTGCAGTCACCGCGCTCATCGCGCCACCTCTGCGCCACTGGACAGAGCGGCAACCGACACGCCGAGTGCCGCCAGCTTGACTTCAACCAGCCTGCGGTATTCGGCCTGCTCACTCAAACTCCGCCAAGCATTCTGGTACTGGGTCTTGGCCTCTTCAATCTTGCCTTGAGCCATAAACACGTCGCCCCGGCGATCAGCTACCAAGGACTCGAACGCCTTGGGCACCGGCGCCTCCAGCGTTTTTAAGGCCTGATCAAAGGCTTTCGCGTCAATATCCAAGCCGACCAAGCGCAAACGGGCCACTGCTTTGTAAGCGTCGTCCGAAGCCTTGTCAGCCACCCATGACAGGGCGGTACGCGCGCCATCGGTTTTGCCCGCGTCAAACAGCGCTTTTCCAGCGAGGAGCCCGCCTTGAGCTGCAAAGGTGGTGCTGCCGAAGCGGTATTTCATGTCGGCCAAAGCGCGTTCGATACGCTCGGCATCGTTGGCCACAGCGGCGCGCTCAATCTCATCGAACAACACCGCCGCTTTGGTGGCTTGGCTGCTCTGCCAGTAGTTCCAGCCGTTCCAAGCGGCCATAGAGCCCAAGGCAACGATCAACACCCAGGTGATGCGGTTGCCGTACTGTGCCCAGAAATGTTTGATCTGGTCGAGCTGTTCCTGCTCTTCGAGGTCGAGGTGTTTGGCCATAGGTACTCGTCTGTGAATAACGGTGGATTGTAGGCGGGTGTCAGCGGAGGGTGAATTCGGTCAGATGCCACGTAAGCAGTCGGCCCACGACGCCACGTCGGCCAGTGGCTGCAAAGCTTGTGTCGGCACCTCGGCTGTGTCCTCGCCCGGACGCGGGCCACGCAATGGTTTGACCGAAACCATGCCCTGCTGTAACTCGTCGGCACCAAAAATCAAGGCAAAGCGGGCACCGCTGGCGTCGGCTTTTTTGAACTGCGACTTCATGCTGCCCATGCCTTCAGCCCCACCCGCATGCATCTGCACCGACACGCCGCGCTGGCGCAACGCACGCAGCACCGGCATCACCAGCGGGACGCTGGCGGCATCGGGCACCACGGCATAAGCGTCGGGCGTGGGCTGCGCGGGCAAGCGGCCTTGCTCTTTGAGCAACTCCAGAATGCGCTCCATGCCCAACGCCCAACCCACGGCGGGCGCGGGCTTGCCGCCAATTTGTTCAAACAAACCGTCGTAACGACCACCGGCGCACACCGTGCCCTGCGATCCCAGTTGCGTGGTCACGAACTCGAACACCGACAGGTTGTAGTAGTCCATGCCTCTCACCAAGCGCGGGTTGATGCGGTAGGCGATGCCGTGCGCATCCAGCAAACCGCGCAGGCGGTTGAAATGCTCCAACGACTCGGCACCCAGGTGGTCCATCAAACGCGGCGCGGCGTTGACCAGCGCTTGCATGGCCGGGTTTTTGGTGTCCAGAATGCGCAGCGGGTTGCTGTGCAGGCGGCGCTTGGCGTCTTCGTCCAGCTGGTCGGCATGAGCTTCTAAGTAAGCAATCAGCGCTTGGCGGTGGGCCAGCCGCTCAGGCGGTTGCCCCAGGCTGTTGATTTCCAGCTCAATGCCGCTCAAGCCCAGCTCGGCCCACAGGTCGCAGGCCAGCACGATGAGTTCAGCATCCACATCCGGCCCGGCAAAGCCCAGCGCTTCGGCGCCGAACTGGTGAAACTGGCGGTAGCGCCCGCGCTGTGGCCGCTCGTGGCGAAACATCGGCCCCATGTAGTACAGGCGCTTGCCGCCGTCGTACAGCATCGACGCCTCGACCACCGCGCGCACCACGCCCGCCGTGTTTTCGGGGCGCAGCGTGAGCTGCTCGCCGTTGAGGCGGTCTTCAAAGGAGTACATCTCCTTTTCCACAATGTCGGTCACCTCGCCGAGGCCGCGCACAAACAGCGCGGTGGGTTCAACAATGGGCGTGCGCAGGTTACGGTAGCCGTAGCGGCGCATCAGCGCACGCAGCGTGTCTTCCAGCCACTCCCAGTGCGCGGACGCGGGGGGTGCAATGTCGTTCATGCCTTTGACGGCGGTCAGTTTTTCTGCCATGGATAGTCTTGCGTGTGAGGCACGGCTCCCTGCTGGAGCGGGCCACCGGGCG
>JAUXXN010000317.1 GCA_030684755.1 Hydrogenophaga sp. | reverse complement strand
TGCAGTGTTTGCGAAACGGTCCATGACCGTGATGTGAACGCTGCAAAGAACATTCTTGCGCTCGGACATGAGCGTCTCGCAGGAGGAATCACCGTCTCTTCAGGGCGGTGAGGATGTCAACGGCTTCCCGTTTTCCAGTCGGGACAGCAGATCGCTGGAAACGCCCAGCAGCGCAGCCGCGTCGTCGATTCGGAGTTGTCCGTGTGCACGCGTGTTGCGAACGATCTTGCCCAGGTCGTCGAGGTTTTCTGCGAGTGGACTGAGCCCGGAATCAGCCGGAGGGAGTTTGCGCGCCATAGTTTCGCCTTAAGCGGTTAAATATCGGAAAGCGCTGCTTTGTGAATTTTGTTTCGGAAAGACGAAATTATCTTGAGATACTCGCAAAACTTCAAATTGTTTCGTCCAACCGGAACAAAAAAGGACGCTCAACCGTCTCGTCGTTCTTCAGGCGGTGTCTGTGCGTTGACTGCTCCCCGTGCTTCAGCGCGGGGAGCAGTCAAGTGCTGTGCTCCCGGTCTCTGATCAAACCGCTGACGGTTGGGCTGGCTTGACCGCCATCCCGTAGCTTCCCCGACCACTGTGCTTGACACGGTACATGGCTTCGTCGGCCTGCTGCATCAGCACGTCCAGGGAGGTACCGGGTTGTTGCGACAGGGACAGGCCCATGCTGCTGTCCACATGCAGGGGCCCGTTCGAGCTGCGGATGGGCTGGCGAACGACATCCTGCAGCCGAGCCAGCAGCGCCTGCAATGGCACCAGGTCGGGCTGGTTGGGCAGCAGCAACACGAATTCATCACCACCGATGCGCGCTACCAGGTCCCCATTGCGCAACTGGCCGCGCAGCCGACCAGCCACCGCTTGAAGCACGGTGTCCCCACTCTGGTGACCAAAGCGGTCATTAATTTCTTTGAAGTGGTCCAGGTCCACCATCACCAGGGCGTGGGTTCCAGGGAGTGCCAGCACGGCGGCGGCTTCACGGGTCAGGGCGGCGCGGTTGAGTAGGCCGGTGAGCGAATCGGTGTCGGCCGCCTGGGCCAGCTCTTTCGAGCGTTGTTCCAAATCACGCTGGGTTTGCCGCAGCAGCCGTATGCGGCGGCTCAGCGCCAGGGCGAACACCGCCAGTTCGGCAGAAACACCCACTTGCAGGCCGTTGGCATGCCAGAAAGGCGACCGGAACAGCTGCCAGCTTTCCAACACCATGGCCAGCACGGCAACAAACAGCAGTGCCTGGCCCGCCAGGTACCAGATGGCCGGAGCGTAGCCCTGCCGGTACACCCGCAGCGTGGCCCACAGAATGAGAAGCACCGCCGCCAGCGACAACACCTCGTTCAGCCGTTGGGCCGCCGCAATCTGCCCCAGCCCGGCCAGTGCCACCGAAGCCAAAGCCAGTGCCACCACGCCCCAGAGCCAACGGGCCAACAAGGGGGTGTGGCGCGGCAGGTCCAGAAAATGCCGGGCAAACAGCGCGCTGCACGCCATCCAAAGGGCGGGGGCTAACACGTTCAGGCGCACGGCCCAGCCCGGAGCGTCGGGCACCAGGTAGTGGGCCGCGTGGCCGTTGAAGCTGGTCAGTGTCAGGAGCGCAAAGCCGCAGGTCAGCACGTACCAACCGAATGCCGCATCGCGGAACACCCCGGCCAACACCAAGTTGTAAACCAGCAGGGCCAGCAAAATGCCGTAGCAAATTCCATCGAACAGGCGCTTGTCTTGGCGCGAGGCCAAGTATTCGGTCAACTCCCAGGCTTGCAAGGCAAACGACTGCGAGGTGTCCGACGCCAGCCGCACATACACGGTGTAGCTGCCCGGCTCGGCCAGCCGCAACCGCATGACCAGCCGCTCCGAGCCGAGTGGACGGGTGTCAAACGGGGCCGACAGACCGGTTTCCACTGGCGGGGCCAGTGCCTTGCCTTGTGCATTGAACGGGCCGTGAAACACCACCGACGTGATGGCCGTGGTGGGCAAGGCCAGCACCCACTCGCCCCGGTGGCCGGTTTGCTCCAGCGACACCCGCAGCCAATGGGGCTGTTGGGCCGGACCGCCCCGCAGGGCTTGTGGCGCGGGCTGAAAGCGCCTTTCCAAAGCCGGGCTGCGCACCTGTTCCAGGCTGTTCGTGGTGCCTCCGCCGTCGGGCAAGTGGCTCACCGTGCCCCGCAATTGCGCTGTGTCGCTGCGGGCTTGCAACTCAAAGGCCGCCGCCTGCCCGCCAGACAGGTACAGCAATAGCAACAGGCACGCCGCCGATGCCCATCGCTTGGACCATCCAAAGACGCACACCCAAGCGGCAACAGATGCCACAATGGGCCCGTGGGCGCGGTGAAGGCGGCGGAGCAAAGCGGTGTTGTCGGTTAAGGATATGAAGGACATAGCTGTGCATAAGTATGGCCCACACCACGGACCCACGCTGGGGTACACGACTCAGACGCCTCCCGCACCGAGACCAGTGAGACACACAAGCCAGCCGCAGCATCGGTCACGCTCTCAGGCATAAGCACCTATGTCGTGTTTGCCTTTTCTTGGATGGCACGGCACTGCCGGATGAGCGCGTCGAAAGATTCAACTTCATTGAGAAAAAGACCGTCATCAACCATGCGCCGGTAGTCTTCAGCCAGTGTGGTCAGGTCGCTCTTGTCGGGCAGCAGGCGAAGATGGCCCCAAGCCGCTGGTCTTCACCGGCCCCAAGCCCACGGGGGCAGAAGCCTGCCAAAATTCAAATATGACCACGCCCTCCACCCGTCTTGCCCGCAAAAAGCTGCCCATTGGCATACAAAACCTGCGCGAAATCCGCGAAGACGGCCACTACTATGTGGACAAGTCGGGCCTAGCGGTCGATTTGGTGCACAGCGGCAAGTGCTACTTTCTGAGCCGCCCGCGCCGCTTTGGCAAAAGCCTGTTTCTGGACACGCTCAAGCAGATGTTCGAGGGCAAGCGGTCGCTATTCCATGGCCTGGCTGCTGACGAGCGCTGGGACTGGAGCCGCACGCATCCGGTGATTCGTATCAGTTTTGGTGGCGGGGTGCTGAAAGACCGGGCCGACCTGGATGCCGCCGTGCACCAAAAGCTGCATGAGCATGAAACCCAATTTGGTTTGCCCGCACAGTTTCCCGATGCCCGAAGCCGCCTCACCGACTTGCTGCAACGCGTCCACCAGCAAACCGGCCAAACCGCCGTGGTGCTGGTGGACGAATACGACAAACCCATCCTGGACAACATCACCGACAGCGCGGTGGCGCTGGAGATGCGCGAAGGGCTCAAAGACATTTACAGCGTGCTCAAAGACGCCGACGAACACCTGCGCTTTGTGTTCATCACCGGGGTGAGTAAGTTCAGCAAGGTGAGTTTGTTTTCTGGCTTGAATCACCTCAAAGACATCACCCTCGACCCCCGCTACAGCGCTATCTGTGGCTACACCGATGCCGATGTGGACACCGTGTTCGCACCCGAACTGCCCGGGCTGGATCGCGAAGAAGTGCGCCGCTGGTACAACGGCTACAACTGGCTGGGCGAAGGCGTGTACAACCCGTTTGACATGCTGCTGCTGTTTGACCGGCGCGAATTCAAGCCCTACTGGTTTGAAACCGGCACACCCACCTTTCTGATCAAACTGCTGGCGCAGGCCCAAACCTTCACGCCCGACATTGGCCGCCTGGTGGCCACCGAAACCCTGCTGTCCACCTTTGACGTGGACAACATACCGCCCGAGGCGCTGATGTTTCAGGCCGGTTACCTGACGATTGACCATGTGTGGCGCATACCGGGGCGCATGGAAGTGACGCTGAAATACCCCAACCTGGAAGTGCAGGCCAGCCTGAACGACAGCCTGCTGCAATACCTGGTGGGCAACCCGTCCATTCCCGGGCCGCACATTGGGCGCTTGTACAGGTTGTTGCAGGCGCAAGACTTCGAGGGCCTAAAAACCCTGTTTCACGCTTTTTTTGCCAGCATTCCACACGACTGGTACCGCAACAACCCCATGGCCCAGTTTGAAGGCTATTGGGCCAGCATTTTTTACAGCCACTTTGCTGCGCTGGGGCTGGACATTCGGCTGGAAGACACCACCAACAAAGGCCGCATCGACATGGCCGTGCTGTTCAATGGGCAAGTGTTTGTGTTCGAGTTCAAGGTGGTGGAACTGGTGCCCGAAGGGCGGGCGCTGCAGCAGATCAAAGACATGCGCTACGCCGACAAATACCGCGCCCGGGGCGAACCCATCCACCTGGTGGGGGTGGAATTCAGCAAGAACGACCGGAACATTGTGGGGTTTGAGGTGGAGGCGGGGTGAGTTGAACGCGGCGATTCCGACCGCGTTAGGGTGGGTGCCTGCGCCTCACCCGCCGCCAGCCACCCGCGCCCCCCTCGGCGTACCCGGCTTGGCCGCCAGCTTCCAGGTGCGGCGCAGTTGCAGGTCGGAGGCAAAGCCCGCCAGCTCTGCCGCCTGCCCCACGTTGCGCCCGCTGCGCAGGGCGGCCTCGGCCACATCCAGCCGGATGCCTTGCACATAGGCCAGCGGGGCCAGCCCCGCGTGCTGGGCAAACAGCCGCGCCAGGTGCCGGGGCGAGGTGCAAGCCACCTCGGCCATGCGCTGCACCGTCCAGTCCGCCTGGGGCGACTGGCTTACCGCATCCTGCACCCGGTGCACGGCGGGCTGCATGTGGTTGCGGTGGCTTAAAAAAGGCGACAGCTCAGGGTCGTTCGGCCCCCGGCGCAGCGCCACCACCAGCGCCTGCGCTACCCGCGCCGCCACCACCGGCCCGCACACGGCCGACACGCGGTGCAGCATCAGGTCGATGCCCGTGGTCACGCCCGCGCTGCTGCACACCGGGCCGTCGGTCACACACACCCGGTTGGCCAGCACGCGGCAGGTGGGGTCGGCCTGGCGCAGTTCGTCCAGATGGTGGTGGTGCGTGGTGGCCTCGCGCCCGGCCAGCAGGCCCGCGTGTGCCGCCAGCACCGCACCCGCGCACACCGTCACCAGCTCCAGCTGGCCCGCCACAAGCCGCAGCCCGCGCAGCCAGTGCAGGGTATCTTGTGCGGCGGGCGTGTCGGTGTGCATGCGCTCACCCGGCTCGCCCACCAGCACCACCCAGGTGGGGTGAGCGGCATCGGCCTGGAGGCGGGGCAGGGGCAGCACACCGCTCAGGCACACGCCCACCGACGTGACCGGCTCGGCCAGCGGCCCCACAAAACCCAGCTCAAACCGGGGCGGCTGGCCCATGCCGCGCAACACACTGTTGGCCGAGCGCAGCACCTCCGCCGGGCCAGCCCAGTCCAGCGTCAGGCTGTGCGGCAGCAGGACGAACAGCACGCGAATGGCGGGCGGCGTGTTTAGGTGCGCATTCATTTTTCCAAGGAGGGCATGTCTGCGGGGCTGATCCACCCCGGCTCGTCACTCAAGCGGACCAGCCACGCACGCACGGTGCTCGGCAGCGTCAGGCCAGCTTGGTCGGCCCACCACAAATAGCCGCTCAGACTGACATCGGCCATGCTGGGTTGCTCCCCTAGAACAAATGCCTGTCCTTCGCCCAGCGTGTGGGCCAGGCGCGCAATGTCTTGATCAAACCGCTGACGCAGCCAGTCCAAAGCGCCGGGCGGGTAGCTGGCGGCATCAAACCGTTTGGCAAAGCGCAAGTGGGGCAGGCTCAATCCCAGCCGGTTGGCTTCCCAGAACAGCCACTGGGTGGTTTCCTGCATGCGTTCACCGCTTTCCCCACCCCAACGTCCTGTGTGTTGGGCCAAGTACAACAGGATGGCGTTGGATTGCACCAGCACCTTGCGGTCATGCACCAACACCGGGACCTCGTCAAACAGCGCCACCCGGCGGAAGTCATCGGCACGTTGCGCTGCTGGGAGTGCAATATTGACCACGCGATCACGGTGCAACAGCCCCAGCACCGACAAGGCCAGCTTGACTTTGTACGAGTGGCCCGATTCCGGGTGGGAATAGAGCGTCCATCCTGACATGGGCTCGTTGTTGACAAGCGGAGGTGTTGTCTGGCTGCTGTTCATGGTGCGGATCATGCTGTCGTTGCAGGTGTGTATTCCATCTGATGAGCGCTGCGGATGGCCAGGGTCTGGCCGTCCAGCCCCAGTGCACGCATGTGGCTGTCAGCCATTGTCGCCACCAGATGCAGGCTCATGTCGATGCCCGCGCTGATGCCCGCCGAGGTGACGGCGCGCCCGCCGTCTGCCTCCACCCAGCGCACGCCGCTCTGCACCCGCAGCCTGGGAAACTGCTGCTGCAAATCGGCCTGGTCTTCCCAGTGCGTGGTGACGGGCT
>JAUXXN010000306.1 GCA_030684755.1 Hydrogenophaga sp. | reverse complement strand
GCCGCCATGCAGTTGAGCAGGCTGGACTTGCCCACGCCCGATTCCCCCACGATGGCCACAAATTCACCCGGCGCCACGCGCAGGTTGATGTGGCTGAACACCGGCGTGTTGCCGTAGTGTTTGCTCAGGTCACAAATATCCAGGCTCATGGAGGTGGTCCCAGCAGGTTATGGGCGCGTTCCAGCACCTGCGCCAGCGCGTCGGGCGCGTCGCAAGCCACCACCACGCGTTCGGGCATGCTGCGCAGCCAGGTGATCTGGCGCTTGGCCAGTTGGCGGGTAGCCGCGATGCCGCGCTCGCGCAGTTCGGCCAGTTGGGCTGCGTTGGGCTTGTCGCCCGCCGCGTCCAGCGCTTCCCAGGCCTGGCGGTAGCCCACGCAGCGCATCGAAGGCAGGTCCGTGTGCAAGTCGCCACGGGCGCGCAGTCGGCGCACCTCGTCTAGGAAACCAGCGCCCAACATGGCGTCAAAGCGCTGTGCAATGCGTGCGTGCAGCCATGCCCGGTCGTGCGGCTCCAGCGACAGCAGCGCACCAGGCGCCAAAGGGTTGGGGTGGGTGTGCCCGCCGGTCTGAAACGCCGAGATAGGTTGCCCCGACACCGCAAACACCTCCAGCGCACGCTGGATGCGCTGCGAGTCGTTGGGCGAAAGCCGGGCGGCGGTGGGCGCGTCCACCTGCGCCAGTTCGGCGTGCAGCGCGGGCCAGCCCAGCGCCCGGGCGCGGGCTTCGATTCCCTCGCGCACGGCGGCGTCGGCGCGGGGCATGTCGTCCATGCCGTGCATCAGCGCCTTGAAATACAGCATGGTGCCGCCCACGAGCAGCGGGGTGCACCCGCGTGCCCGAATCTCACCCATGAGGCGGGTCGCGTCGGCCACAAATTCGGCGGCGCTGTAAGCCTGCAGCGGGTCGCGGATGTCGATCAGGTGGTGCGGCACCTGCGCCAACTCGGCGGGCGTGGGCTTGGCGGTGCCAATGTCCATGCTACGGTACACCAGCGCCGAATCGACGCTGATGATTTCCACCGACCAGCGCTGCGCAATGGCCAGCGAGGCCGCGCTTTTGCCGCTGGCGGTGGGACCTGCCAGGGCGATGCACGCGGGTTGTTGGGGGGCGTGGTTCATGGTCGGTTTTGTGTGGCGTCTTGCGCGGGTGCTGTGGGGAAAACGCGCATGGGCTCAGGGGGTTTTTTGCTATCGCCGTGGCGCTGCACCAGCGTCCAAGCGGTGGCGGCAATCAGCACGCTCCAGAACCAGATTCCGTTGGTGAGCGGCAGCACGCTGCCTGTGCCCTCGCCAATCGCCGCCAGGCTCTTGCCCAGCCAGCCGCCCATGAAAAAGGCCGCCACCATCATCAAAAAACCGCTCAGGGCCGAGGCTGCGCCCGCTGCCTGTGGAAACGGGCTGACCGCGCCGCTTTGGCCGCAGGGCTGGTGCACACCGTGGGCCATGATGAACAGGTAAAAAGGCAGCATGATGGCCCAAGTGCTTTGAATGCCCATGAGCGCCATCACCCCCATGGCGGTGCCGCCGGTGAGGGTGAAGGCACCCGCAATAGCCACCGTGCGGCGCACGCCAAAGCGCACCAGCAGGCGGCGGCAGGCGAAGGTGCCGAAGATGTAGCAGAGCGACATCGACATCATCAACAAGCCGTAGCTGGTTTTGCTCAGCCCCAGCACCTGGATGAAGACAAACGACGACGCCGCCAAAAACGTGAAAAGCCCGCCGTAAGACGTGGTGGCCAGCAGCGCGTAAGCGATGAACGTGGGGTTCCGTGCAATTTGGCCCCAGGTGCGCAGCAGTGTGAGCGGTTGCAGCGCTTGCGGGTTTTTCTGTTCCAGCGTTTCTTCAAACCGCCATGCCAGCAGCGCCAGCGTGACCGCACCAAACACCGCCAGCGCCAGCAGCGCTATGCGCCAGCCAAACAGGTCCGACAGCAGCCCACCCAGCGGCGCACTGGCACAAGCAATCACGCCCAACCCGGTAAGCCCTTTGGACATGATGCGCGCACCCTCGGTGGGCGCGTACAGATCGCGCACGATGGCGCGCGCACACATCACCCCCGCGCCCATGGCCGCGCCTTGCACGGCGCGCCAGGCAATCAGGTGCTCCATCGTCGGCGAAAACGTGCTGCCCACCGAAGCCGCCACAAACGCCGCCATGCCGATCAACAAAATGGGGCGGCGCCCAAAACGGTCCGACAACGGCCCCCACACCAGCTGCGATAGGCCAAACGACAGCAGCAAAGCGGTCAGCGTGAGCTGCGCTTGCGCCATGGGCGCACCAAAACCGGTGGTCAACGCGGGCAGGGCGGGCAGGTACAGGTCGGTTGCAATGGGCTGAAGACCGAGCAGCAGCGACAGCGTGAGAACGATCAGGCCAGGGGCCATTGGGGAGGACTTGGAGGGCATCGGTCGAGGGTAGCAGAAGCGCCCCGGCTGGGTCGTCGTGCGCCGGATGCCCGCCTGCGCGGGCATGACGGGCGCGGGGTTTCACGCCGGTTTGACGCGTCGCGGCGATGAGGCCCGCTGGCGTGGTTGGGCTTGGGCGTGAACCTGAAGTCGGCGATTCAGCACGGCTGCAGCAGCAACAGCTATGGGCAGACGTCCAGAACCCCGGTGATCAATCAGGTAGTTTCCAACGCGTGGTTACAGGAGCAAGGTTTGCTCAGCGTGAAAGACCTGTGGTGCAAGGCACAGGGCTATACGGCACAGAAGAAAAGAGGGAAAGCTTCGTCGAGCGAGCCGACTTGGTTGTTCCGCCCACTGCGGACGCGTACGGTGGGTGGTGTGGGGGCTGGGAGTTAGAAACTTCCAGCTACCCGATTAGGCCTCGCTCGGAACGGAGAGCACCGATATCGAGCACTCGCTTGGCTATGCCCTCGTCCCACCCAAACGAAAGAAGATGATTCAGCCGCAGGGCCCGAGCTCTGCTACCAATGAGAACTAGTTCGCAGACAAAGCTAGGCGTTACGTGCCACTTGCTCTCGTCATGGCTCCCACTTGCTGCGTACTGGGATCCCAGGTACTCCAGTGCCCAGGACTGAGCAGACTGCAACTCGCTGTTGAGAGCGGTGAGCGTCGGGAGCCCCACAATTGTTGCGAGCTTGATGAGGTCGGAAGGATTGTCGGGATCGGTCTCTTCACCATCAGTTGGGTCCTCGAAGTTGAAGCCGACTGCTTCTGCTACGTGACAGAGACCTTGAACTACTGGCGAAGTCTCTAGGAAGCGACGGACGGAGGGAGAGTCAAGAGGGATGTCGAGGTTGCCCGAGTCGATGCGCGACGTGATTTCCGCGCCTACTCGGCTTGATGCTTCACGCAGTGAGATGAACTCATCATCCGCCAGTTCGAAAAGTGCGGAAAGACGAAACAGCTTCCTGCGTAGGGCAGCGGGAACATCCTCCTCTCGCTTGTACTGTAGTTTGTGTGAGATTGCCGCCCAAGCGTGCTGAAGTACGGTTCGAACCTGGATCTCGGCCTTGAGGCCAGCTAGTCCAGCGTACTCGGGAAGGGCTGATCTCTTGTCGTTGAGGGAGACGATGTAGTGCGCAGAGCGATAGCCAAACTCAGAGGGGGAAGGCAATTTCGGCGTAGAGTTTGCTTCGTCGACAGAGAACTCTTCCTCAATGATCTCGCCGACAAGAGCAGCTTCGTCTTCGTAGTATGCGATGACGCGGAGTCCGGACAAGTCGGTGATTTCGTTCAAGGGATCGGAGTAGCTTTTTGCCGACCGAGATACCTTCTCGACAACGCTCTTGATCTCTTTGGTGCGACTCTCCACTAGATGAACGCTCACACCTCGAGTTGCCATGAGATCGATGAGTAGTCCTTCGAGTTTGCGCGTGAAGCGGAGAAACTCGGGGCGCGCTCGTTCGTACGCGAGCTGAAGGTCTTCCTGGTCTGGCATACAGGTCTGAGGCTTAAGAGGGTGGCGCGGGCAGGGTGGGGGTTAACGCAATGTAGACCGCAAAACCCGGTTGATACATCCGGGCCAAGACGATACATCAAGTTGTTGAATGGGCTGCAAGCCGATTGCGTCATGGCTTGCAGGGCTGTGTTTTGTCTGAATATACAGACATAAATTTTCCACAAAACCCGGCACGCCCTGTTTGCAGTCCACCCGCTTGCTTGACCCGAGACGCGAGCAGGTTCGGTACATGCACAGTACGTTCCAAACCCGCTACCGCACCACGGGCAGGCCAAACAACCCGGCAATCGCCTCCCGGTACTGCGCTTGGCCGACCGAGTTGGTGTTGTGGTGCGAGCCGCCTTCCACCAGCACAAAGGCCTTGCGCCCGGTGGCCGCATCGAACAGCCTGCGGCCCAGTTCGGGGCTGATCAGACGGTCTTGGCTGCCGTGCACCACCAGCAGCGGCGAGCCAATGTTGGGCACGCGCTTTACCGCTTCAAAGCGCTGGGTGATCAGCGGCGACACTGGCAGCCAGCCCCATTTGAACGTGCTCACCACATCGGGGATCGAGGTGAAAGTGCCTTCCTCCAGCGTGCAGCGGCCCGTTTGCTTCAGGTTGCGCAGCGTTTTCTCCGACATCCCCACCCGCGCCGGCCGCTCGTGGGTGGGCAGGTTCAGCGCCAGCCGCCAGATCAGAGCGTTTGTGGCCACTTGATTTGCAACTTGCGATGGTTGGCAAGACAGTCGCGCAGATACAGGTTGATGAGGCTTTGGTACGGAATGCCAGCCTCTTCAGCCATGCCTTTGAAATACTCAACAACGTCCTCGGAAAGCCGCATGGTGACGGGCTTCTTCAGTTTTGATGCGTAGGGATTTTTGCGTGCCTTCAGTTTGGAGAGGTCGTATTCAGCTTTCATGTCAGTCACCTTGGTAGAACGCGCTTTCGCGCTTGGTTGCCTTGCGAGCGGAGATGATGCGGATGACCTCGCCATGTTCTCGCTCGCAATGACAGACGATGAGCAACTTTGCGCCAGAGCTCATGCCCAACATCAGAAAGCGCTCTTCGTCCGACGAATGCTCTTCATCGAAGAACTGAACGGCGAACTCGTCATAGAACACTGACTTCGCCTCATCGAATGAGACTTGGTGCTTCTTGAGATTGGCCGCAGCCTTGGGTAGATCCCACTCGAACTTAATCATACATACATTGTATGTATGGTCCTGCGAGTGTCAACCCGCTACCGCACCACGGGCAGGCCAAACAACCCGGCAATCGCCTCCCGGTACTGCGCTTGGCCGACCGAGTTGGTGTTGTGGTGCGAGCCGCCTTCCACCAGCAC
>JAUXXN010000303.1 GCA_030684755.1 Hydrogenophaga sp. | reverse complement strand
AGTACCATGCGCACGACGAAAACAGCGAATACAAGACGGGCGACGTGATCGAGATCACCGAAAGCCGTCCGCTTTCCAAGACGAAAAACTGGGTGGTTAGCCGCTTGGTGCAAAAAGCCGCTCTGGTGTAAGCCTGTTTGAGCTGCTCGCAGCACAAACGTGAAAAGCGACCGATACTCTCGGTCGCTTTTTTACTTTTTGAGCCCCTTTGACGGGGGCTTTTTTTTGAGACCTGCGGGTCCACCACCACGAGGAGCACAGCATGATTCAGATGGGCGACAAAATTCCGGCAGCAACTTTGATGGAGTACATCGAGGTCGAGGGCAATGGATGCAGCGTAGGTCCTAACCCAGTGGACGTACTGGCGGCCTCAGCAGGCAAAACCATTGCGGTGTTCGCGCTTCCAGGGGCATACACCCCCACTTGTTCTGCGAAACATGTGCCCGGTTTTGTGGAGCAGGCTGAGGCTTTCAAAGCGGCTGGCGTCGATGAGATCTGGTGCCTGAGCGTGAACGATGCGTTTGTGATGGGCGCATGGGCGCGTGACCAGCAGACCGGTGACAAGGTGCGCATGCTGGCGGACGGCAGTGCCGACTTTGCCAAAGCCACTGGCTTGACATTGGATTTGACGACGCGTGGCATGGGTTTGCGCAGCAACCGTTATTCGATGCTGGTGAAAGACGGTGTGGTGAAGACCCTGAATGTGGAAGGCCCTGGCAAGTTTGAAGTGAGTGATGCAGCCACGCTGTTGGCGCAGGCTCAGGCGGGAGTCTGATCGATCTGGGTATCAACAGGCTGTGTGCAGCCCAGCGTCACGGCCTGCTTGGTTCAGAGCTCAACTTTGAGGTAGTGGGCGCCAGCAATCGGGTTGTGGTAGTAGGGCGCTATCTCGTAAAAACCGACTTCTTGGTAGAGCGCACGGGCGGCCTCCATGTCGGTCAGGGTGTCGAGCAGCATGGTGGTGAAACCGGCCATGCGGGCCTCTGACACTATCTGGTCCACCAATTGGCGGCCTAAACCGAAGCCCCGAAAGGCGCGGCGCACAAACAAGCGCTTCATTTCGCAAGCGTTCAGGTGGTCGCTGGCATTGAGTGGGCGAAACGCGCAGCAGCCAGCAGCTTGGCCGTCAACAAAGGCCAGCGCAATAGCGCCGTGGGGTGGTGCGTAGTCGCCAGGTAGGTAATTCACCTCGGTGGAAAACCCCTGAAAGCACAGGTCTATGCCCAAATCGGCCTGGTAGTCAAGAAACAGGCTGCGCGCGGTGGCCATGTCGCTGGCGTCTTGGGCCCATCGCAGGGTGATGTTGGTTGAAGGGTTCTCTGTCATGGGCAGGCTACAGGCACTCAAAAAGCGGGGGTATTCCCGAGGGCGACCACACGGTACACCACCGCTGCACAGATGCCAAGCACGACCAAGGCCAAAAGCCGGGTGCGCCACGTGTCTTGGGCGCTGGGTATGGCGGCGGTCAAGGTGTGGGGCAGTTGTTTGTCGCCCAACACCATGGGTTGGACCAGCGAGACTTTTTTCACCAGCTTGTAAAAAAGAATAGCGGCCAAGTGCAAAACCACCAGACCCAGCACCAAGAATTTGCCGATGTTTTTGTGGTAACTGGTGGATTGTCCGACCACGTCGCTGGAGACCAAGGACACCAACGGGCCGAAGAAGGCGATTTCATCGTCGCTGAACAGGCCGCTGCCGACTTGGGCCAGCAGAATGATTAGCAGAGCCCACACCGACAAGGCGCCGAGCGGGCTGTGGCCCACGCTGTGCTCGGGCAGGGACTGGCCTCGCAGGTAGCGCCACAGGGTGTTGGGGGCAAACAGAAAGCTGGAAAACCGAGACCAGTGGCCGCCCACCAAACCCCAGACAAAACGAAACAGCAGCAGGGTCAGTACCGCATAACCCAGCCGCAGGTGCCAGTTCATCCAGTTGCCGCCGATGTTGCCGGTGGCGAGCAGGCCGACCACGCAAAGCGCCAAGGCCCAGTGAAAGAGGCGGGTTGGAAGATCCCAAACGCGGATGGTGTGCATGTTGAATGACTGCACGGTAAAGCACAGCGGTAAATAAAGGGTGTCGCACAGGCGTATAGGGCTGGTGCTGGTGGTTGAACACGGCTGAAAGTTCTACACTAGCATCGCTTGCAGCCCACAAGTTGCGACAAGTCTACCTAACCACGCAATGGAGAATCTATGAAAATTCTTGCTTCGCTCACTTTCGCTGCTGTAGCCGTCGCCGTGTCGGTGCCTGCCATGGCGCAATTTCAAAAACCAGAAGACGCCGTGAAGTACCGCAAGGCCGCCTTCACGGTGATGGGCGCGCATTTTTCGCGTGTCGGTGCCATGGCCAACGGGCGCGTGCCTTTTGATGCAGCTGTGGCGGCTGAAAACGCGGCCTTGGCCGAAATGATGTCCAAGCTGCCTTGGGCTGGTTTTGGTCCCGGTACCGACAAGGGCGACACCCGTGCCAAACCAGAGATCTGGACCGAACAGGCTAAGTTCACGGCTGGGGCTGACAAGATGCAAGCCGAATTGACCAAGTTGAGCGCAGCCGCCAAAACCGGAAACCTAGACGCGGTGAAGACGGCTTTTGGCGCAGCGGGACAAACCTGCAAGGCTTGTCACGACGCCTACCGCAAAGACTGAGCGTTGGGTCCGCAAGGCGTAGACGTTTGCTGCGCATACACAAATAAGGCTGCTGAATTGAGAAACCACGCAGCCTTTTTGTTATAAAAAAACCAGCCTCAGCTTTGCGCCAACAGTTTTTCAATGAGGGCGTGCAGGGCGGCCATGTCGGGCTCGCCGACGTAACGTTTGATGATGCGGCCCTGTTTGTCCACCAAATAGGTGGTGGGCGTGAGCTTGACGTCACCCCAGTTTTGGGCGATTTCGCCGGTGTTGTCCAGCGCCACCTTGAAAGGCAATTGTCGGCTTTGCGCAAAATTGAGCACCCAAGCCGGTGGGTCGTAGCTCATGGCCACGGCGATGGTCTCGAAACCCTGGGTTTTGTATTTGTTGTAGGTGGCGGCGAGGGCTGGCATTTCTTTGACGCACGACACGCAGGTGGTGGCCCAAAAGTTGATCAGCGTGACCTTGCCTTTCAGGTCGGCGGTGGTGGTTTGGGCGCCGTCGATCAGCACGAAGGTGGAGTCGGGCGCTTGGTCGCGCATACCGCAGCCACTCAAAAGAAGCGTGGAGGCCAAACCAGCGGCCAAAACTGCCAAGAGCATGGAGCGCCGATTTGCAAGGGAGGGAGATACTTGGGTCATTGTGGTTTGAGCGAACTGACAATACAGTGTTTCAGATTGGCTAGGTGGTCCGATAACGTCCATCTTCAGGAGTTCAACATGCAACGTCGCCAGTTTAACCAGTCGTTCACCAGCACCATGGCATTGCTGGTGCTGGCAGCCCACCAACAAGCCCATGCGCTCACATTGGCAGACCTGACCGACCGGGATGCCAGCACGGGCGTCAAAGCCGCTCTGGAAAAAGGGGCTCTGGCCGCCGTGGCTTTATTGGGCCGACCCGACGGCTTTCTGGGAAACCCCAAGGTGCGCATTCCGTTGCCTGGGTTCCTGGAAGATGCGGCCAAACTGTTGAAGATGACCGGCCAGGGCAAGCGGGTGGACGAACTGGTGACCAGTATGAACCGCGCTGCGGAGTCGGCGGTACCGATGGGCAAAGACTTGCTGGTGGGTGCGGTGAAAAGCATGTCGGTGACGGATGCCAAAAAAATCCTGACCGGGGGAGGTAACTCAGTCACGCAGTTTTTTGCCGAAAAAACACGCGATCCATTGGGCGAACAATTTCTGCCGGTGGTGACACAGGCCACAGAAAAAGTGGGACTGGCCGCCACTTACAACAGAGTTGCAGACCGTGCGGCGAGCATTGGCCTGGTGAAAAAAGAAGACGCCAATATCCAGCGATACGTGACCGACAAGTCGCTGGATGGGCTTTACACCATCATTGGTGAAGAAGAGCGGAAGATTCGACAAAATCCGGTGGCCGCTGGCAGCGCGATTCTGAGCAAGGTTTTTGGCGTTTTGAAGTAAGCGGCGTCAGAGCAACTGTAGACATCCAGCGGCAAAGCGTTTGCTCACTTCAATTTGCTGCGCGCTTCGCTGAGGCGGGCTTGCAAGTATTCGCCGTAGAAGTCGGGCACGGCCACGCCCACCAAGCGTTCAGCCAATTCCTGCCCATTGGGGCCTAAGAACAGCACCGTCGGTGCAAAGCGCGCCTTCCAGGTGCGGGCTTGGTCGGCCGGCGTGGTGTTCCCCCCCCCAAAGCCCTGCAAGTTGCTTGTGCGATCAAGAATGTCTATCTGTACCGCCTGCACCGTGCCTTCGCGGCGCATGGGCAGCAAATAGTGGTTTCGGACCAGGTCGCAATACGGGCAGCCGCTGAGGGTGGTCATGACCACCAGCGGTTCACCGCGCGCGGCCGCAGCTTGTGCGGCTGCACGCAGTGAAGCCGGGCTGGGCAAGGCTGTGTGTGCTTTGGCGGTGGCGCTGCGGGCGGGGGTGGCGGTGGTCATGGGATGCTCCAAGAGAGTGGGCAACAGGGCGACGCGCTGATCAAACGATACCGCGCTGCTGGAGTGCCGACAAACGATCGGCGGGCGCGTTCAACCAGTCGTGCAACACCTCGGCCGTGTGCTGGCCCAGCAGGGGCGGGGGCAAGTCGTTGCGAACCGGCGTGGCGCTGAGTTTGATCGGACTGGCCACCAAGTCCACCGCGTCGGTCAGGGGGTGTTCCCAGCGCTGCACCATGCCGCGCGACAGGATGTGTTCGTCGGAAAACACCTCAGCCAGGTTGTTGATGGGGCCACCGGGCACTTTGGCAGCCTCCAAAGCGGCCAACCAGTCTGCCTTGCTGCGGGTTTTTATGACAGCTTCCAGCAACGGCACGAGCGTGTCGCGGTGGCGCACGCGGTTCTGGTTGCTCGCGAAGCGCTCGTCAGCTGCCCATTCGGGCCGCCCGGCCACGTCGCAAAATTTGGCAAACTGGCGGTCATTGCCGACCGCCAAAATAATGTGTTGTGGCTGGCCTTGCGCATCGGGCGCTACTTCAAACACCTGGTAGGGCACGATGTTGATATGGGCATTGCCGGCCCGTCCGGGCACCTTGCCTTCATCGCGGCCGCGCACCAGGTAGTTGGCGCCTAGGTTGGCGAGCATGGCCACTTGTGTGTCCAGCAGCGCCATGTCGATGTGCTGGCCTTCACCGGTGCGTTCGGCATGGCGCAGCGCCGCCTGAATGGCAACGGTGGCGTACAGCCCGGTGAACAGATCGGCAACGGCCACCCCCACCTTTTGTGGGCCGCCGCCGGGCAGGTCGTCGCGCTCACCGGTCACACTCATCAGGCCACCCATGCCTTGGATGGCGTAGTCGTAGCCGGCCCGGTCTTTGTAGAGGCCGGTCTGGCCAAAGCCGGTGATGGAGCAGTAAACGAGTCTGGGGTTGATGGCGCGCAGCGAGTCAAAGTCCAGCCCATAGCGCGCCATGTCACCCACCTTGTAGTTCTCGACGAAGACATGGGCTTGTGCCGCCAGCTCGCGGATGAGCGCCTGCCCTTCAGGCCGGGCGATGTCGCAGGTGATGGAGCGCTTGTTGCGGTTGGCGCCTAGGTAGTAAGCGGCCTCTGCGGTGTCGGCACCGTCGCGCCCGCGCAGAAACGGCGGACCCCAGCCCCGGGTGTCGTCGCCGCCGGGGTGGCTGGGGCTGGGCGGGCGTTCCACCTTCACCACATCAGCCCCCATATCGGCCAGGGTATGCGTGCACAAGGGGCCGGCGAGCACGCGCGACAAATCAAGTATGCGGATACCATCCAGAGCGTTCATCCCGCCATTGTGCGCGACCCGGCGCGTTTCGGTTGTCGCAGCTGCACAGCTGACCCTTTGTTGGACTCCCATGTTGCACTTTTCCCTGGCCGGCGCGCCGTGTGCCGGCCGTTCGCACTTTCGCCCGCTGTTGCTGCTGTTGTTGTTTGCTGCTGCGGCGTCGGCCTGCAGCCCCACGTTCAACTGGCGCGAGGTGCGTGCCGAGGGCGCGCCCTTGCTGGCGCTCATGCCGTGCAAGCCCGAAAGCGCGGTGCGCTCGGTACCGCTGGGCGGCACCCCAACAGCCTTGCACATGCAGAGCTGCGATGCCGGCGGTTTGACCTTTGCTGTGGCCTGGGCCGAACTGGGCGACGCTGCCCGGGCGCCCGAGGCGCTGGCACAGTGGCGCGCGGCGGCACTGGCTGCCATTCGGCTCGATGCAAGCCTGGCGCTGGACCCCAAAACCCAGTGGCCAGCCAAGGTACACGGCGCTGCAGTGGCGAACGGTTTGGCTGCCCAAGGCAGCACGCACGACAACCGCCCGGTGCAGATGCGTGCGGTGTATTTCAGCCGAGGCAGCCAGATTTTTCAGGGCGCGCTGTATGGCGCCCAGTTGCCCGAGGCGGAGGTCACGACGTTCTTTGACGGGCTGCGACTGCCATGAGCGACACCCGTGAGCCGGGTGCTGGCGCGTCTGCCAGGCCCGATCGCAGGCCGACCGCAGCCCATGGAGCGACTCCGCCGAGCACCGAGGCGCCTGTGGACCGGCTGGGCTTTCGCCCGGCGGTGATCGTTTTTCTGTCCTTCGCGCTGGCGTATTTCTTCTCCACGCTGGTGCGGGCCATCACCGCCACCATCTCGCCCAGCTTGAGCGTGGAGCTGGCGCTCAACGCCAGCGACCTGGGTTTGTTGGCGGGCGGGTATTTTCTTGGCTTTGCGCTCACCCAACTGCCGCTGGGCAATTGGCTGGACCGGTACGGCCCGCGCCGGGTGATCCTTGCTTTTCTGAGTGTGGCGGTGCTGGGCTGCGTGGCTTTTGCGCTGGCCACCAGTTTTTCGGGGTTGCTGACAGCGCGTGTGCTCACCGGCATGGGCGTGAGTGCTTGCCTCATGGCGCCACTCACTGGCTACCGCCGCTGGCTCGCACCGGCATCGCAGATGCGGGCCAACTCCTGGATGCTCATGACCGGCTCG
>JAUXXN010000302.1 GCA_030684755.1 Hydrogenophaga sp. | reverse complement strand
TTTGCGCACCAACCGAGATCGGCTGGGCCTGCCGCGCCCAGCCGACTGGCCCGAGTCCGATACCTCAGGGAATCTGTCGCACCTTATTCGCCAGGCCCATCAAGCCACCGGGCTGCGCGTGGTGGTTTTGATCGACGAATACGACAAACCCATCCTAGACAACATCACCGACTCAGCCGTGGCCGTCGAAATGCGAGAGGGCTTGAAAGACCTGTATTCGGTGCTGAAAGACACCGATGCGCACCTGAAATTCGTCTTTTTGACCGGCGTGAGCAAATTCAGCAAAGTCAGTTTGTTCTCTGGCTTGAACAACCTGCAGGACATCACGCTGACACCCGAATACAGCGCCATTTGCGGCTACACCGATGCCGATGTAGATACCGCGTTTGCCCCCGAATTGTCTGGGTTGAACCGCGAAAACATACGCAACTGGTACAACGGCTACAACTGGTTGGGTACCAGCGTTTACAACCCGTTTGATTTGCTGCTGCTGTTTCGCAACCGCAAATTCAACCCTTACTGGTTCGAAACCGGCACGCCCACCTTCCTTATCCAACTGCTGGCCGAGCGGCAGTTCTTCACGCCCAACCTGAGCCGGGTGGTGGCCCACGAGAAGCTGCTGTCTACTTTCGATGTGGACAACATTCCCGTCGAAGCCCTGATGTTTCAGGCCGGTTACCTCACCATCGATTCGGTTTGGGAAATTCCCGGCCAGATGGAGCTGACGCTCAAATACCCCAACTTGGAAGTGCAAGCCAGCCTGAACGACAGCTTGCTGCAACACCTGAGCGGCGGCTTGGCCATTCCCGGCCCGCACATCAGCCGCCTGTACCGCCTGCTGGCCGCACGCGACTTGGCTGGTCTGAAAGACCTGTTCCACGCCTTTTTTGCCAGCATTCCGCACGACTGGTACCGCAAAAACCAGCTGGCCCAATTCGAGGGCTACTACGCCAGCATCTTTTACAGCTACTTCGCCGCCCTGGGCCTGGACATTCGCTTAGAAGACACCACCAACCACGGGCGCATCGACATGGCGGTGCTGTTCAACGGCGAAGTGCTTTTATTTGAATTCAAGGTGGTGGAGTTGACGCCAGAGGGAAAGGCGCTCCAGCAAATCAAAGACAAAGGCTACGCCGACAAATACCGCGCACGCGGTGAACCCATCCACCTGATCGGTGTGGAGTTCAGCCGCGAAAGCCGCAACGTGGTGGGCTTTGAGGTGGAGACGGTGGGCTGTGAGCCACATCGGGAGACTGCGGTATGACCAGTCTGATTCACCTTCCCACAGACACCACCCTCATCCAGCGCCTGGCCGGTTTTGCCCGCCTGCATGACTTGTTGGCCGGTGTGCCTGAACCCGACCGGGCCCAGGCGCTGGCCGCCTTGCCGCTGCCCGAGGTACAGGCCTGCTTTGGCGGCGAGGCGCTGGCGGAAATTTCCCTGATCCAGTCGCGCTTGAGCGGTCAAGACTACCAGGGGGCTTTCGATCGCGAGGTGTATCTGTGCCTGTGTGAAGGCGAGGCCCGCATGGTGGTGCATGAGTTGCAGCACCCCAGCCGCAGGATGGGCGAATTGCATTTCAGCCACTACATCCACGTCGGCCAGCACCCGGTCAGCCTGGCGGGCTTGCTGGCTTCTGAACAGGGCTGCCAGCGGCTGGTCGGGCGGCTGTCGGAGATGGTGGCCTACACCGCCGAGCACTGGGCGCAGGCCGATGCCGTGGTGTTCTGGATTGACGGGGGCAAGGTTCGGCAGTTGCTGTTTCAGCAAGATCGCCTGCTGCCAGCAGCCAACCCGAAGCGCGATTTGCCCAGCACCTTGCGCTGGGGCGAACCGATGGTGGTCTGGAACAGCCTGGGGCTGGGTGGCGTGATGGCGGCAGACGGAGCGTTTCCCGTGCCCTGCCAGTACGCCTACCTGTCTGGCCCGCATGGTGGCCTGGTGGAAGCCTCGTTGCAGCCCCTGCCACCGGTGCAGCCCCCGGTGGCCCCGGATGTTTTTCTGGGCTACCGCTGCCAGATGATCGACTGCACCAGTGGCCAGGCGGTCAACCCCAGCGGCCACCCGGCGCTGCAAGGGTCGCTGGATCTTTCGGACGGTGTGTTTGTGGCATTGGCCGATGGCTCTGCTGCCCGCCCGCTCATGGGTTTCATGAACCGTCAGGGCCAGTGGCTGGGCCAGCCGCGCTGGGCCGATGTGCGCCTGTTCTGGCACAGCATGGCAGCGGTGCAATGCCCGCTCACCCGGTTGTGGTGCTTTGTGGACCCGCATGGCGAGGTGGTCATTGAGCCGATACTGGCGCAAGCTGCGGTGTTCAACTACGGGCTGGCCATTGTGA
>JAUXXN010000296.1 GCA_030684755.1 Hydrogenophaga sp. | reverse complement strand
CTGGCATCGGTGGCTATGTCGCGGTAGAGGTCGGTACCGGTGAGTGCCAGCACCAGGGGCTTGTGCGGGTGTGCCTGCGCCCAGGCGCCCACCGAGGCGGCTGAGCGGCGGGCGTGCAGGGCCAGCAAGATGTCTGTGCCGTCGTCGGTGGTTGTCGCGTCGGGCCAGTCCTTGGCCAGGCGAACCCGATAATGGCCAGCCAACAAACGCGCCCAACGGCGGGCGGTTTGCCAGTTACCGTTGTTGGCGTCGGCCAAAGCCGGTGTGACGATACACAGCGAAGGTTTTTTCATGGGTTCAACAGTGTCTGACATTTTGACCATCCACACGGGGCCTGCCGAGCAAGCCCGGTGCGCCGACAAGGCCGCGTTGGCCGTGGCGCTCACCGATGCGCGCTCGCACACCCTGGCGCTGTTCGCCGCCTACGAGGCCGCTCTGGGCCCCGGGCTGCAGGTGCCCTGCATGCCCGAACTGAACCCGCCGCGCTGGGAACTGGGCCATGTGGGTTGGTTTGCCGACTGGTGGATTGCCCGCAACCCCGAGCGCCCTCGCGGCCTGAGCGCCAACCCCCACGCAGCCCGCCACCCCGCCCGTCAATCGCTGCGCGGGCTGGACGCAGACAGCCTGTTCAACTCCAGCACCGTGGCCCACGACCTGCGCTGGGCCTTGCCCCTGCCCAGCACCAGCGCGCTGCGCGCCGACCTGGCGCAGAGCCTGCAAGACACGCTGGCGCTGCTGCAAGACGCTGAAGAAACCGACGCGGGCCTGTATTTCTTTCGGCTGGCGCTGTTTCATGAAGACATGCACGCCGAAGCAGCGGTGTACATGGCGCAAAACCTGGGGTTTGATGTGGGCGTTGGTCTGGGCGTTGATCTGGGCTTTGACCCGAGTGCCAGTTCGTCAAGCACAGACAAGTCGGCATTGCCGCACACCCCGCTGGCCGTGGCCGCCACCGCGTGGCAACTGGGCCGCAGCGGCCCGGGCTTTGCGTTTGACAACGAACTGGGCGCCCACACGGTGGCTGTGGATGCGTTTGAAATTGATGCCCAAGCGGTGACGTGGGCGCAGTACCTGCCGTTTGTGGACAGCGGCGCAGCGGACCAACGCCAGCATTGGAGCGACGCGGGTTGGGCCTGGCGGCAAAGCCGGGCATCGGCACTGCCGCGTTATCTGCGCCGTGGTCTGCGCACCCCGAGCGGCGAACACGGCTGGGAACAGCAACGCCACGGCCAGTGGCAGCCGCTGAACCTGGCCGCCACCGCCTGCCACCTCACGGCCTTTGAAGCCCAGGCCTGGTGCCACTGGGCGGGGCGGCGCCTGCCCACCGAAGCCGAATGGGAAGTGGCCGCTCACACGCTGCCCGGCTTTGCCTGGGGTGCCGTGTGGGAATGGACGGCCAGCGCCTTTGCGCCGTTTCCCGGTTTCACGCCGCACCCGTATGTGGACTATTCAGCACCGTGGTTTGATGGCCGCCCGGTGCTCAAAGGCGCCAGCCCCGCCACGGTGCCGCGCATGCGCCACCCGAAATACCGCAACTACTTCACGCCCGAGCGCAACGACATCGTGGCGGGGTTTCGGAGTGTGGCGGCTGGCTGACTCGTGTGGTCTGACTCCTTCCCCCAATGGGAGATGGGGCCAAGCGGGGAAAGGGGATGGTGGTGTCAGGGGCGGCCCCCGTTCAAACCGGCGCCCAGAACACGCTGAACCAGCCCTTCTCGTCGGTCCAGTGGGTGGACGCACCAAAACCCGCCTCGCGCAGCAGCGCATCGAAGTCTGCCGGCTGCCATTTGTAGGAGTTTTCGGTGTGCATCTGCTCGCCATCGGCAAAGGCACGCTCACCGCCGGGCCAGCGCACGGTTTGGGCGCTGTCGGCCTGCAAATGCATTTCAATGCGCGAATCGGTTTCGTTGAAAAACGCCACGTGGCGCCAGCGCGCGGGGGCGAAGTCGGTGCCCAGCAGGGCGTTGGTGTGCAGCAGCAGGTTGCGGTTGAAGGCGGCGGTCACGCCCAGCGGGTCGTCGTAAGCGGGCTCCAGCACGGCCTTGGGCTTCACGCGGTCCACCCCGATCAAGATGCCGCCGCCCGGCCCGCCCGCTGCGCACACGGCGCGCGCCTGACTCAGCAGGGCCAGCGCTTCGGCGCGGTTGAAGTTGCCAATGCTGGAGCCCGGGTAAAACACGCAGCGCGGTGCAGCCGCTGCACCCTGCCCGGCCAGCCAGTCGGTGGCGGCGGGGGGCAATGCCAGCTCGGCAGAAAAGTCCAGCCCCAGGCCCAGCATGGGCAGGCCGGGGTGGCGCTGTTGCAGCTGGCCCATGGCCTCGCGCAGGTAGTCCACCGAAATGTCCACCGCCACATAAGCGGCCGGGCGCAACACCGGAAACAGGCGCGCCGCCTTGGCGCAGCTGCCCGCGCCCAGGTCGATCAGCACCGCACCGGGCGGCACCTGCTGCGCCATGGCCACGCCGTGCGCTTTAAAAATGGCGGCCTCGGTGCGGGTGGGGTAGTACTCGGCCAGCTCGGTGATGGCGTCGAACAGGCGCGAGCCCAGGGCATCGTAAAAAAACTTCGGCGCCACATGGGCCACCGGCGCCTGCAAACCGGCGGCCAGTTCGGCGCGCACGGCGGCGTGGTCGGTCTGGTGCAGCTGCACAAAATGGAGAGCGGTGTGGGCGTGGTGCATGGGTGCGGTGGTGGGGTTGCGGGAAGGCCGGTCGCTGGGGACTTTATAAACCAGCGCGCCATCAGGGCATGGTCGAAGGCGCTGCGTATTTCTTACAGGGACATGTCCCAAGGCCCCTCAACGCCAAAGCGTCACTGGGGCGCGGTTTAATACAGCCCTTCATCCCTTTTCATCGGATACCCATGCAAGCCACCTTTTCCCGCACCAAACGCGCACTCTTTGCCTGCGCCGTGCTCGCCGCTGGCACCGCCTTCACCGGCCTGGCCCAGGCGCAAA
>JAUXXN010000294.1 GCA_030684755.1 Hydrogenophaga sp. | reverse complement strand
TGCCAGCGCCAGTCGCGCACCTCGGGCAGGTCTTCGCCGTGTTCGGCAATGTGCAGTTTGTGGCGTTCGATGCGCGTCCAGTAGCGGGCAGTGGCGCGCTCTACTTCGCTGCTCAGGTGGGGAATGCGCCGCACCGCGTCCAGTGCCAGTTGGTAGCGGTCGAGGTTGTTGAGCACCACCATGTCGAACGGCGTGGTGGTGGTGCCTTCTTCTTTGAAGCCGCGCACGTGGATGTTGGCGTGGTTGTGCCGCCGGTAGGTGAGCTTGTGGACCAGCGACGGGTAGCCGTGAAAGGCGAAGATCACCGGGCGGTCGGTGGTGAACAGGGTGTCGAAGTCGCGGTCGCTCAGGCCGTGTGGGTGTTCCGAGGGCGGTTGCAGCGCCATGAGGTTCACCACGTTGACCACGCGAATGCGGATGCCGGGCACGTCTTCGCGCAACAGCATCACCGCGGCCAGGCATTCCAGCGTGGGCACATCGCCCGCGCAGGCCATCACCACGTCGGGGCCTACGGGGCCTTCGGTGCTGTCGGGTGTTTCGGTGCCCGCCCAGTTCCACACGCTGGCACCGGCTGCGCAGTGGCGCACGGCGGCGTCCATGCCCAGCCACTGCCACTCGGGCTGTTTGCCCGCCACGATGACGTTGACACAGTGGCGGCTGCGCAGGCAGTGGTCGGCCACCGAGAGCAGGCAGTTGGCGTCGGGCGGCAGGTAGATGCGCACCACCTCGGGCGACTTGTTGGCCACGTGGTCCATGAAACCCGGGTCTTGGTGCGACAGGCCGTTGTGGTCTTGGCGCCAAACGTGGGAGGTGAGCAGGATGTTGAGCGAGGCAATGGGCGCACGCCACGGGATCTTGCGGCTGACCTTGAGCCACTTGGCGTGCTGGTTGAACATCGAGTCGATGATGTGGATGAAGGCCTCGTAGCACGACAGCAGGCCGTGGCGACCGGTGAGCAGGTAGCCCTCCAGCCAGCCTTCGCACAGGTGTTCGCTCAGCACCTCCATCACGCGGCCATCGGCGCACAGGTGGGTGTCGTTGGCCACGGTCTCGGCCATCCAGGCCTTGCCCGACACGGCGTACACCGGGTCCAGCCGGTTCGAGGCGGTTTCGTCGGGGCCGAAGAGGCGGAAGTTGGCGCTGGCCAGGTTCAGCCGCATCACCTCGCGCAGAAAACCGCCCAGCACCCGCGTGGCTTCGGCTTCGGTGCTGCCGGGCGCGGGCACGGCCACCGCGTGTTCGTGCAGGCGCGGCAACACCAGCGGTTGCAGCAACTGGCCGCCGTTGGCGTGCGGGTTGAAGCCCATGCGCAGCCGCCCGGTGGGGGCCAGCGCGGCCAACTCTGCGCGGAATTTGCCCGCGCTGTCGAACAGCTCTTGCGGCCGGTAGCTTTGCAGCCAGGCTTCGAGTTGCTGCAGGTGTTCGGGCTGGGTGAACCGGGCAATGGGCACTTGGTGGGCGCGCCAAGTGCCTTCGACCGGTTGACCGTCCACCTCTTTCGGGCCGGTCCAGCCCTTGGGCGTGTCGAGGATGATCATGGGCCAGCGCGGGCGCTGCGGCGGCACCGGGGCGTCGGGTGCGCGGGCGGTGGCTTGGATGCGCTGGATGTGCGCCAGCGCTTCGTCCAGCGCGGCGGCCAGGTGTTGGTGTACCTGCATCGGGTCGTGCCCGGCCACCCAGTGCGGCTCGTAGCCGTGGCCACGCATTTGTTCGCAGAGTTCGGCGCGGCCAATGCGGGCCATCACCGTGGGGTTGGCGATTTTGTAGCCGTTCAGGTGCAGGATGGGCAGCACGGCGCCGTCGCGTGCCGGGTTCAGGAATTTGTTCGAATCCCAACTGGCGGCCAGCGGCCCGGTTTCGGCTTCGCCGTCGCCCACCACACAGGCCACGATCAGGCCCGGGTTGTCAAAGGCCGCGCCGTAAGCGTGCGCCAGCGAATAGCCCAACTCGCCACCTTCGTGGATGGAGCCCGGCGTTTCCGGCGCCACATGGCTGGGAATGCCGCCCGGCCAAGAAAACTGGCGAAACAGCCGCCGCAGGCCGCTGCGGTCGCGCTCGATGGCGGGGTAGTGCTCGGTGTAGCTGCCTTCCAAGTAGGTGTTGGCCACAATGCCCGGCCCGCCGTGGCCGGGGCCCACCACCAGCAGCATGTTCAGTTCGTGGTCTTTGATCAGCCGGTTCAGGTGCACATACATCAGGTTCAGCCCCGGCGTGGTGCCCCAGTGCCCGAGCAGGCGGCGCTTGACGTGGTCTGGCGTGAGCGGTGTCTCCAGCAGCGGGTTGTCTTGCAGGTAAATCTGGCCGACCGAGAGGTAATTGGCGGCGCGCCACCAGGCGTGCATGCGGTGGAGCAGGTCGGGGGCAAGGGTGTCGGGCATGGTGTTTCCAAAGTGGGCGGTTCGCTCAGGGGAGCACAGCGCTGGGTCTGCGGTCTGTGCGTTGGCGGACGTTGACCCCAGCGGGGCGGGGCGGTTCATGTGTCCGCGCCGCACTGCGCCGGGGTTTGGTTCCACAAGGTGATGAGACGCCGCCCGGGATGTTGTGCGTCGAGGCTCAGGGTGCTGAGCGATGCGGGATGCAGCGCCAGGTGTTGCCCCAGCGGCAAGGGTTGGCCGATCCAGCGGGCGGCCAGCGCGGCGCCGAACTGGCCGTGCGAGAACAACACCACGTCGCCCTCCAGCGTCAGCAGGCGGGCAATCAGGCGGTCGGCCCGCGCTGCCACGTCAGCGGGCATTTCTCCTTGGGGGCAGCCGTCGCGCCAGACGCTCCACCCCGGGCGTTCTTGCTGAATGTCTTCTGTGCGTCGGCCCTCGTAGGCGCCGTAGTCCCACTCGCACAGGTCGGCCTCGGTTTGCAGGCGCTCGGCCAGGCCGGCCAGTTCGGCGGTGCGGCGTGCGCGCAGGCGCGGGCTGCACAAAACATGGCGGGCATCCAGAGAGCGCAACATGCTGGCCAAACTGCGCGCCTGCTCCTCGCCGTGGGCGGTCAGGTCGAGGTCGGTGGTGCCGGTGTGTTGGCCGGTCAAGGACCACGCGGTTTCTCCGTGTCGAACGAGGTGGATGTGTTGGGGCATGGCGCGGCGCTCGGGTGGTGCTGGGTTGCAGCGGGGTGCTGTGGGAGGGCTTCGCCACAGGGGCGGGCCATCCCTTGTAGCCACGCGGCGCGGCGCTGTCTGTGCGGTGGGGCGCAAGCCCTGGGCTGGAGGGCTCAGGGTTTTTGACGCGTTCCGGCCTGTGTTCGCTGCCGCACGGTGAACGCTGGGTGTGGCTGGCACGATGGGCGCTTGGGGTTTGGGCATGTGCGTTTGTGGCGCTGCCTGGGCCCGGCAAAACACCGCAACGGAACGACGCAATGACGGAACCCCCAGTGCAAACCCCAGCCGCCAGCGCCAACATGGGTGCAAATATGGGCGCAAACATGGGCAAAGTGGTCTCGGTGCGGGGCAGCGTGGTGGATGTGCGTTTTGCCGACACCTTGCCCGCCATTCACACCTTGCTGCGTGCAGGCGACGGCGACGCGGTGGCCATTGAGGTGTTGGCGCAGCTGGACGCGCAGCATGTGCGCGGCATTGCGCTCACGCCCACCCAGGGCCTGGCGCGGGGCATGCCGGTGCACGACACGGGCGGCCCGCTGCAAGCGCCGGTGGGCAAGGCCATTTTGTCGCGCATGTTCGATGTGTTTGGCAACGCCATCGACCGCGAGCCCGCGCTGGCGGACGTGGCTTGGCGTTCGGTGCACCGCGCGCCGCCCGCGCTGGTGCGGCGCTCGACCAAGTCCGAGGTTTTTGAGACCGGCATCAAAGCCATTGACGTGCTCACGCCGCTGGAGCGCGGCGGCAAGGCGGGCCTGTTTGGTGGTGCCGGTGTGGGCAAGACGGTGCTGTTGACCGAGATGATCCACAACATGGTGGGGCAGCAAGCCGGGGTGAGCATTTTTTGCGGCATTGGCGAGCGCTCACGCGAGGGCGAAGAGCTGTACCGCGAGATGAAGGCCGCCGGCGTGCTGCCGCACATGGTGATGATTTTTGCGCAAATGAACGAGCCGCCCGGGGCGCGTTTTCGGGTGGGCCACGCGGCGCTGACCATGGCCGAGTATTTTCGCGACGACGAGCACCGCGATGTGTTGCTGCTGGTGGACAACATTTTTCGCTTCATCCAGGCTGGTTCTGAAGTGTCGGGCCTGATGGGGCAAATGCCCTCGCGCCTGGGCTACCAGCCCACCATGGGCACCGAGCTGGCGGCCCTGCAAGAGCGCATTGCCAACACCGACAGCGGCGCCATCACCGCCATTCAGGCGGTGTACGTGCCCGCCGACGACTTCACCGACCCGGCGGCGGTGCACACGTTTTCGCACCTGTCGGCGTCCATCGTGCTGTCGCGCAAACGGGCCAGCGAGGGCTTGTTTCCAGCCATCGACCCGCTCCAGTCCAGCTCGAAAATGGTCACGCCCGGCATTGTGGGCGAGCGGCACTACGCGCTGGCGCAGGCCATTCGCCGCACGCTGGCGCAATACGCTGAGCTGAAAGACATCATCGCCATGCTGGGCCTGGAGCAGCTGTCGCCCGACGACCGCAAGGTGGTGGCCCGTGCGCGGCGGCTGGAGCGTTTTTTAACGCAACCCTTTTTCACCACCGAGCAGTTCACCAGCCTCAGCGGCCAGCTGGTGAGCCTGCAGGACGCGCTGGACGGTTGCGAGCGCATCTTGGCCGACGAATTCAAAGACCTGCCGGAGAGCGCTCTGTACATGATTGGCGCGGTGGACGAGGCCACGGCCAAGGCCAAGGTTCATGGGGCAAAGAAGCCCCAACCCGACCCTGAACAGCAGCCCGAAAAGGAGAAAGCGCATGCGCTCGATGACGCTTAAGGTGCTGCTGCCCTTTGAGGTGTTTGCCCAAGAGCAGGGCGTGACCCGCATCGTGTTTGAAACGCCGCAAGGCGCGTTTGGCCTGCTGCCGCAGCGGCTGGACTGCGTGGCCGCTTTGGCCCCGGGCATCTTGATTTTTGAGACCGCTGCAGACGGCGAGGTGTTTTTGGCGCTGGACGAGGGCGTGCTGGTCAAGACCGGCCTGTCGGTGTTGATCTCGGTGCGGCGGGCGCTGCGCGGCGACGATTTGTCGCGCTTGCGAGATGTGGTGGAACAAGAGTTTCTGACGCTGGACGCGCACGAAGAAGCCCTGCGCACCGCCATGGCGCGGCTGGAGACGGGCTTTATGCGCCGCTTTGCCTCGATGCGGGACCGTCCGTCATGAACCAAGACCCGAAACCCAAGCACCCCGTGCCGGCGCGGGGCCGCACCCTGGCCGAACAGGTGGGCGCACGGGCTGCGCGCAAGCTCAAGGCCCGCCGCAGCGGACCACCGGGTGTGTGGTTTGGCCTGGGCATGATGGGTTTGATTGGCTGGTCGGTGGCGGTGCCCACGCTGCTGGGCGCGGCGCTGGGCCTGTGGCTCGACCAGCGCGATCCGGGGGGCCGCTCGTGGACGCTGGCCCTGCTGGTGGCGGGGCTGACGCTGGGTTGCCTGAACGCCTGGCACTGGGTGTCGCAAGAAGACCGCGCCATGCGCGACGAGGAGGACGGCGATGCCTGAATACACCGATGGGCCTTGGGTGTGGCTGGGTGCGCTGCTGGCGGGCGGG
>JAUXXN010000223.1 GCA_030684755.1 Hydrogenophaga sp. | reverse complement strand
TCAATGAGATTGACCAGCCGCCGCCGCAGCGACAAATGGGCTTGCACCAGCCCACTGGCTTGTTCGTATTTGAGAAACTGACCGTCTAAACTGTCTTCCAACGCAGCCCGTTCGGCCAGTACACCACCACCGAAGCTGATGCGAATCACCGGGTACTTTTTCGTCCAGTCCCACTGGGTTTCGGCAGCCAGCCCTTTGAACAGCTCGCGGTTGCCCTCAAACAATTCTTTGAGCGTGTCCAGAAACAAGCTTTTGCCAAAGCGGCGCGGACGGCTCAAAAAATAATGACCGCCCTCCCGAAGCAGACGCAGCGCATACGGGGTTTTGTCCACGTAATAACACCCCTCTTCGCGCAGCTTGGCAAAGCCTTGGATGCCGATGGGCAGGTTCAGGCGCTTGGCCTGCACGGGGCTGGCGGGCGAAGGGTGTGTGGGGGTCATGCAGGCATTTTAGGAGTGTGAAACCGATTGGGCGCTGGCGTGACCGTGACGCGCTCGCGGGTGCCTGTCTGCTGCGGTGGACACCCAACCTCCTGCGCAATTGGCCTCACCTACAACCTCATCTGGCGCTATCGTGTGGGTCCAATCGGGCGGCGCTGTGGTGTGCTGCCCCCTTTTTTTGAAGGACCGCGCCATGGCCATGGGGCAATTTGCATACGCCAACAACAGCAACCGTTTTTTGGGTGCCGAGCCGCTGACGGACCAGCCATTTGCTATTGCCGGGGTGCCGTTTGACGGTGTGGTGACGAACCGGCCCGGCGCACGCTTTGGCCCGCAGGCCATCCGAGCGGCCAGTCTGATGCTGTGCGACGGCATCCACCCGGTGTTTGATGTGTCGCCGCTGGCCCACTTGGGCGACGCGCTGGACATGCGCCTGCCCAACGCATCGCCCTTGCCCGAGGTGCGCCGCCACATCGAGGCGCAGGCCGCAGCGCTGATGGCGCGGCACCACTGCGTGTTTTTGGGCGGCGACCATTCCATCACGCTGTCGCTGCTGCGCGCTGCGCAGGCGCAATACGGCTGCGGCGAGCCGCTGGCCTGCCTGCACTTCGACGCGCATTGCGACACCTGGAGCGACCACTTTGGAGAACCCTCGGGCCACGGCACCTGGACATATGAGGCGATCCAGGAAGGCTTGATCAGCCCGGCGCACACGGTGCAGGTCGGCATCCGCTCCAGCGGCGAACGGGCCGCCCGCGAGTACGTGGCCGACCAAGGCGGGCAGATTTTCACGGCGCGGGCTCTGCGCGGGCTGGACGGCGCGGGCCTGCAACCGGCGCTGGACGCGATACGCCAGCGCATGGGGCAACGGCCTTGTTATCTGACGCTGGACATCGACTGCCTGGACCCCGCCTTTGCGCCCGGCACCGGCACGCCCGAGCCGGGCGGGCTGACGAGTTCGCAGGTGCTGACCTTTCTGGAAGGCTTGGCCGACCTGAACTGGGTGGGCATGGACTGTGTGGAAGTGGCCCCGGCCTACGACCACGCGGAGCTGACGACGAACGCGGCGGCCACGTTTGTGTGGACGTATCTGAGCGGCCAGGTGGCCCAACGCAACCGGAGGGGTTGAATATGTTCCAGCGTTCTTTGGTGGGTTCGGACACGCAGCTGAACCAGAAGAGTTACTACGAAGCCAGCGTGAACCGCCCCGAGGCGTGCCCGGCGCTGGAGGGCGCGGTGCAGGCCGATGTGGTGGTGGTGGGCGCGGGCTTTGCGGGCCTGAGCGCGGCGCTGGAAATGGCGCAGCGCGGGCTGAGCGTGGTGGTGCTGGAGGCCGACCGCGTGGGCAGCGGCGCCAGCGGGCGCAACGGCGGGCAGGCCATTGTGGGCTACGCCAGCGGGCAAGAACCGTTTGAACAGCAACTGGGCGTGGCTGACGCGCATCGCGCGTGGGACATGTCGTTGCAGGCGGTGGACCTGATCGAGCAGCGCATAGCGGCGCACCAGATCGACTGCGACTGGGTGCGCGGTTATGTGTATGTGGCCGACTCGGCGCGCAAGGCACGGGCGCTGCGCGAAGAGGTGGACGGCCTGCAGCAGCGCGGCATAACGTGCGACTGGGCCGAGGGCGCGCAGGTGCCCCGCCTGATCGACAGCCCGCGCTATGTGGCGGCGGCGCGCGAAACCCGTTCGGGCCATCTGCACCCGCTGAAATACGCGCTGGGCTTGGCGCGTGCGGCGCAAGCGGCGGGCGTGCGCATTTTTGAACACTCGCCGGTGACGGCCTTGCAGCGCGGGGCGGCGCTGGTGGCGACCACGCCGCAGGGTTTGGTGAAGGCGCGCTTTGGCGTGTTGGCGGGCAACAGCATGCTGGCGCAATACGGCCCACAGGTGGCGCCCGACATCGCGCCGCGCATCATGCCGGTGGGCACCTACATCGTGGGCACCGCGCCGCTGGACCCGGGGCTGTGCGCGAGGCTGATACCCAGCAACGCAGCGGTGTGCGACAACAACTTTGTGCTCGATTACTTTCGCTTCAGCGCCGAGCGCCGCATGCTGTTTGGCGGCCGCGTGAGCTACACCACGCAAACGCCGCGCAACCTGGAAGCGGTGATGCGCCAGCGCATGGGCGCGGTGTTTCCCGCCCTGAAAGACGTGCCGATTGAACACGTGTGGGGTGGATTTGTGGACATCAGCATGAACCGCGCGCCCGACTTTGGACGCCTGGGCGACAACCTGTATTACCTGCAAGGCTTCAGCGGCCACGGCGTGGCGCTGACCGGCCTAGCCGGCCAACTGGTGGCCGAAGCCGTGGCCGGGCAGGCCGGGCGCTTTGACGTGTTCGCCCGCCTGAAACACCGCGAATTCCCCGGCGGTGCGCTGCTGCGCACGCCCAGCTTGGCGCTGGGCATGCTGTGGTACCGGTTGCGGGATGTGCTCTGAACCGAGCGCCTGCGCTTACTGGCGCGGTTCGCCCT
>JAUXXN010000288.1 GCA_030684755.1 Hydrogenophaga sp. | reverse complement strand
GCTAAGCTCATTCGCACACTGACCGACGTGACCGGTGCGACTACGCTGCTGATTTCTCACGACGTGCCGCAGTGCATGGCCATCAGCGACTGGGTGGTGCTCATGGCCACCGGTGGGCGTATTGTGGCCCAGGGCACTCCCGCCGAACTCATGGCCAGCCAAGAGCCCGAGGTCAGGCAGTTCGTGCGCGGTGAACCGGATGGCCCGGTGAAATTCCATTACCCCGCGCCCCCCGTGGCCACCGATTTTGGTCCGGAGGCCGCGCGATGAACCTGTTGCAGCAACTGGGCCGCCGCGCCCTGGACATGTTGGCCGCATGGGGCCACGGCGCCCTGTTTTTCTGGGAATTGCTCAAGGCCGTGCCCGCTGGGCTGGGCCGGTTTAGTTTGGTGGTCACGCAGATCCACGCCATCGGCAACCGCTCACTGGTCATCATTCTGGCCTCTGGGCTGGCGGTGGGTTTTGTGCTGGCTTTGCAGCTTTACAACACGCTCACCAACTTTGGCGCCGCCGAGTCGCTGGGCTTGGTGGTCAATTTGTCGCTGGTGCGCGAACTGGGGCCGGTGGTCACAGCCTTGCTGTTTGCGGGCCGGGCCGGAACGTCGCTGACCGCCGAAATTGGCCTTATGAAAGCCGGCGAGCAGATCGCCGCCATGGAGTTGATGGCCATTGACCCGCGCAAGCGCGTGCTGGCGCCGCGCTTCATTGCCGGCGTCATTGCCATGCCGCTGCTGGCGGCGCTGTTTTCAGCCGTGGGCATTTTGGGTGCTTGGGTGGTGGCGGTGGGCCTGATTGGCATTGACGCGGGCAACTTCTGGTCGATCCAGCAAAACGGCGTGGACGTGTGGCGCGATGTGGGTAATGGTGTGGTCAAGAGCGCCGTGTTCGGCGTCATTTGCACCGCCGTGGCCTTGTACCAAGGTTACGAGACCGAAGCCACGCCGGAGGGTGTGGCCTACGCCACCACGCGCACGGTGGTCACGGCCTCGCTGGGCGTGTTGGCGATGGACTTCATCCTCACCGCCCTGATGTTCTCGAACCCCTGACCCTTGAGATCCTTGAGTAACGTATGAACAAAAGAAGCATTGAAATTTTGGTTGGCCTGTTTGTCGTGCTGGGCGCGGCGGGCCTGCTTTTTCTGGCGCTCAAGGCTGCCAACCTGGGCAGCTTCACCGCCGGTGGGCAAACCTACACGGTACAGGCGCGGTTTGACAACATCGGTGGCCTGAAAGCGCGTGCGCCAGTGCGTTCAGCCGGGGTGAATGTGGGCCGTGTGACCAGCGTCACGCTGGACACGTTCACCTTCCAAGGCCTCGTTACCCTGGAGATCAACCAAAACGTTCTGTTCCCCAAAGACTCATCGGCCAAAATTCTCACGGCCGGTTTGCTGGGCGACCAATACATTGGCATTGAGCCTGGCGGCGATGAGAAAAACCTGGCGGCGGGCGACGTGATCACGCAAACCCAGTCGGCCATGGTGCTGGAAAACCTGATCAGCCAGTTCCTGTTCAGCAAAGCGGCAGACGGTGGCAAAGGCAGCGCTGACTGAGGTTGTGTCCAAAATGTCGCGTAGGCGTGAGCCTTTTTTTAAGAATCCATCTAGATCAACAACAGAGGGCACAAAGCCCAGGGAGTTTCATCATGTCGGCGCAATCAATCACGGCCCGTTTTGTGGCGCTGCTGTTGGGCGCATTCCTGGTGGGTTGTGCCAGCGGTCCCGATGCCAACCCGCAAGACCCATTAGAGCCATTCAACCGGGATGTGTCTGCATTCAACGAGTCGGTGGACTCCATGCTGCTTAAGCCGGTGGCTACCGCTTACCGCGACGTGACACCGGACCTGGTGCGCACGGGAGTCAGCAATTTTTTCGCCAACCTTGGCGATGTCTGGTCTTTCATCAACGCCACTTTGCAACTGCGCCCGCGAGAAGCCAGTGAAAACTTCCTCCGGGTGGGTGTCAATACCGCATTTGGTCTGGGTGGCGTGTTGGACGTTGCCTCGGAAATGGGCATTGAGCGAACCCGCCTCGATTTTGGTCAAACTCTTGGCCGTTGGGGAGTGCCTTCGGGCCCCTACCTGGTTTTACCCATTTTTGGTCCGTCTTCGTTCCGAGACGCGGCAGGATTCGGTGTGGAGACACGAGGCGACCTGATCCAGAGCATGGACAGTGGGGCCAAGCGCAACGCGCTGATTGCTTTAAGGGCGGTTGAAACCCGAGCCAACCTGCTGCGTGCCACGTCCATGCTGGAGGGGGCTGCGCTGGACAAGTACAGCTTCACCCGTGATGTCTACCTTCGTCGGCGCCAAAGCCAGATCGAAGACCTGATTGATCAGGGTATTGGCATTCGCAACGGTATGGACGATACACAAAGCAGCAAATGAGAAACACCTGCGGTGGAACCCCAACCTGCCGGGTTTGCTCCAATGGTCAGCACCGCATCGCTTTGCATGCGGTAGAAAGAGGGCCTCTGGCCCGGAAAGGCAAATTATGTTGAAGCGACGCACTTGGTTGAGCGTACTGATGGTTTCGGCCGCAGCCATGCTGGCACTGCCAGTTCATGCAACCGACGAAGCTCCCGATGCGCTGGTCAAGCGCATCTCGGGCGAGGTGATGGCAGCGGTCAAGGCCGACCCAGCGATTCAGGCGGGTGATGTGAACCGCATCATTGCGTTGGTGGACACCAAAATCATGCCGAGCGTCAATTTCTCGCGCATGACCTCAGCCGCTGTGGGCCGTTTCTGGCGCCAAGCCACGCCCGAGCAGCAAAAGCAACTGCAAGATGAGTTCAAGACCCTGCTGGTACGAACCTACGCGGGAGCTCTCGGTGAAGTGAAAGACCAGACGGTGAGCTTTCGCCCCCTGCGCTCGCGCCCGGAAGACACCGACGTCGTGGTGCGCTCCGAGGTGCGCGGTCGTGGCGATCCGATCCAGCTCGATTACAGGTTGGAAAAAACCCCCAGTGGCTGGAAAATTTACGACCTGAATGTGTTGGGTGTCTGGCTGGTGGAAACCTACCGTACCCAATTTGCGCAGGAAATCAATGCCAAAGGCATCGATGGACTGATTGCCACGCTGGCGCAGCGCAACAAAAGCAATACCGCCAAGGCCAGCTGATGCATTCGCCTGCCATCAAGCCTTCAGAGCCTGCAACCGTGGCCGCGCTGCCCGAGCAACTGACCATGCATGTGGCCGGCCAGGTGTTGGGCCATCTGAGCCAAACGCTGGCTGCGCATCCAGCACCCACCGTGGTGCTGGATGCGCAGGCGCTGCGGGTCTTTGATTCGTCGGCGGTGGCCGTGTTGCTCGAACTCCGGCGTGAGTTGCTGGCGCGTGGGAAAACGCTGCAGTTGCTCCATGCGCCCACCCGGCTAAAGCAGTTGGTGACGCTGTACGGTGTGGGTGAGTTGCTGCCTGCCTGATCACGAATCCATTCACTGGTGTGGTCAGCCGTCGCGCCGGTGCATGAAGCAACAGCTACCTTTGTGGTGTCTTCGGGACTACGCCAGAGCGGTGGCGACTCACAGGCTTAAAATCGTTGGCTCACTTGCTGGCCACAGATGTCCTGTGTTCTATAGGTGTCTCTCGTGGTCACTCCTCCACAATGCCCGCCGTCTCTTTCCAAAACGTTTCCAAAGTTTTTCCCTCGCCCCGTGGTGATCTGCACGCCCTCAAGGACGTGTCGTTTGACGTCCAGCCGGGCGAGTTTTTTGGTTTGCTGGGCCCCAACGGCGCCGGTAAGACCACCCTCATCAGCATTCTGGCGGGCCTCACTCGAGCCAGCAGCGGGCGTGTATTGGTGCATGGCAAAGACGTGCAGGCCGATTACCAAGATGCCCGCCGCCAGTTGGGTGTGGTGCCGCAGGAACTGGTGTTCGACCCTTTTTTCAATGTGCGTGAAGCGCTCCGGTTTCAGTCGGGTTACTTTGGCATCCGCCACAACGACGCCTGGATCAACGAACTGCTGGATGGTCTGGGCTTGGCCGACAAAGCGGGCTCCAACATGCGTCAACTCTCGGGTGGCATGAAACGCCGGGTGTTGATTGCGCAGGCATTGGTACACAAACCGCCGGTGATCGTGCTGGACGAACCCACCGCCGGTGTGGATGTGGAATTGCGCCAGACACTGTGGCAGTTCATTTCAGATTTGAACAAACGCCTTGGCAGCACCGTGCTGCTGACCACGCACTACCTAGAAGAGGCCGAGGCCTTGTGTGGCCGCCTGGCCATGCTCAAGCAGGGCCAGGTGGTGGCGTTGGAGTCCACCTCGGTGCTGTTGGCCCGTGCCGCGTCCAATGTGCTGCGTTTCAAAACCGATGCCACTCTGCCGCCTGAGCTGGTGGCGCAGGCGCGCATCACCGGGCGGGTGGTGCAGCTGCCAGCCAACGATGCCCATGCGGTCGAGCGTGTGCTGGTCCGCCTGCGCGAACTGGGCGTGGTGCCGGAAGACATTGAAATTCGCAAGGCCGATCTGGAGGATGTGTTTCTGGACCTGACCGGCACCCACCCACGGGCAGCCACGCCCATGGCTCCCAGCGAGGTGGCCGTATGAGCGGTTGGCAGGCCCTGTTTTACAAAGAGGTGCTGCGTTTCTGGAAGGTAGGTTTCCAGACGGTGGCGGCACCGGTCATCACCGCCATTCTGTATTTGATGATTTTTGGCCATGTGCTGGAAGGCCAAGTGCAGGTGTACGGCACGGTGGGCTACACCGCCTTTTTGCTGCCCGGACTGGTGATGAGGAGCGTTGTGCAAAACGCGATCGCCAACAGCTCGTCGTCCTTGGTGCAGA
>JAUXXN010000286.1 GCA_030684755.1 Hydrogenophaga sp. | reverse complement strand
CTGGAAGGCATGCACCCACGCCAGATGCGCGTCGGGTGCCATGCTGATGACAGGAGCCGCAGGAGCCACGGCAAGCGCAGCAGGGGCTTGCGCCACAGCCACCACGGGTGGCACGGCAGCAGGCTGCGCAGCAACCGACTCAACGGCCAACGCAGGGGCGGCTGTGGATGGGGACATCGATGAGGAAGCGGGTACGGAAGCGGATGAGGAAACGGCTGCGAAGGCAGGTGCGGATACAGGCACCGGTGCCGCAGCAGGCGCAGGCTCATGCACCACCACCGTTTCCCGAATGATGATGGGCTCGGGGGCCACGGGCAGCGCACGCGGTGGGTTGGGTGGCGGCAAAGCCTTGGCACCACCTGGGGGGGGATAAGGGCTGCCCGTGTTGGCACCGCAGATGGGCATCGTCATGGCGGGCTTTTTCAGGGGCTTGTCAGACGCGGGGGCAAACTGCGTCCACAGCGGGGCAAAGTCCATCGCCACGCCAGCCAGAGCCAGGCGGCCCAGGCCTTCTTGCAGCGTGGTCACGCCATGCTTGCCCTTGCGGTCGAGGCTGATGGCGCGGTGTGGCCGCTCGCCCAGAATGCGCCCGACCAGTTCGGTCAGCACGCTGCCCGCGCCCACTTCCACAAAGGTGCGCACACCACTGGCGTACATGGCTTCAATCTGCTCCACAAAGCGCACCGATTGCGCCAATTGCGCGGCCAGTTGGGTGCGGATGGCGGCGGGTTCGGTCGCATAGCTGGCAGCGGTGGCGTTGCTGTACACATCCAGCAGCGGTGCATTGAATGCCACACCCTGCAAAAACTCGCCAAACGGCACGCTGGAGCCCGCCACCAACGGGCTGTGGAAGGCTGTGGCCACCGGCAGGCGCTTGGCCGTCATGCCTTTGGCGCTCAGGGCGGCTTCAACCTGGGTGATTTCGTCCACCGAACCCGACAGCACCACTTGGGTGGGCGAGTTGTGGTTGGCCACCACTACGTTGGCACCGCTCTCGGCCACGGCTGCACGCACCTCGTCAATGGCTTTGGCCACCGCCGTCATGGCACCCGGCACGGCTGAGGCATCGCGCATCAGCTCGCCGCGACGGCGGGCCACTTTGACCAGGCTGGCGGCATCCAGCACACCGGCCTCGTGCAATGCAGACACCTCGCCAAAGCTGTGGCCCGCCACGCAGTTAGGCCGCACACCCAGCACACGCAACACGTTGGACAGCGATTGGCTGTGTACACCCAGTGCAGGCTGCGCCCATTCGGTGGCGGTCAGTTGTTTCTGCTGTGCCTCGCGGTCGGCATCGCTGAACACCGGCTTGGGGAACACCACGTTGTGCAAAGGCACGCCGTCAAAAGGCAGGTTGGCGGCATCGTCCCAGGCCTGGCGTGCCACGTCGAAGGCCATGGCCACTTCGGCCCCCATGCCCACGTACTGGCTACCTTGGCCAGGGAACAAAAAGGCCAGCTTGCCGGTATCGGCTGCGCCGGTGGCGTAATGCACGCCGGTGGGGCTGCTGTAGGCAGCGGTGGGGGCTTTTTCGATAGTGGCGGCGGCTTGGGTCAGCTTTTGCGCCAGCTCGTCCGCGTTGGCGGCCACCACGGCCAGGCGTGCGCCAGCAGCAGCGGAAAACGCCAGTTGCGTCTCGCGTGCCGTGTGGCACAGCGCTTTCTTCACGCCTGCCAGTGTGCGGCACTGGGCAACCAGTTCAGCCGGGCTGGCGGCGCTCAGCAGCACCAGCTCGGTGGGCACCGTGCGCAAGCGCCAAGCGGCTTTGCCCGTGGGCACTGACGGCACATACTCTTCCAGCGTGACGTGGAAGTTGCTGCCGCCAAAGCCAAAACTCGACACCGACGCACGGCGCGGGTGCGATGCGTCCCGAATCCACGGGCGGCGCTGGGTGTTCAGGTAGAACGGGCTGTTTTCAATGTCCAGCTTGGGGTTGGGCCTGTCCACCTTGATGGTGGGTGGCAACACCTTGTGGTGCAGCGCCATGATGGCCTTGAACAGACCCGCCGCCCCGGCGGATGCCTTGGCATGGCCAATTTGTGACTTGACGGTGCCCAGGGCACACCACTGGTTGTCTTCACGCGCACCACCAAATGCCAGTTTGAGCCCGGCAAATTCAGCGGCATCACCGGCCTTGGTGCCGGTGCCGTGGGCCTCCACCAGCTCCACCGTTTCGGGGCCATAACCGGCCACGTCATACGTGCGGGTCAGCGACCGCGCCTGGCCTGCGGGCAGGGGGGCGTACACGCTGTTGGCGCGACCATCCGAGGCCGAGCCCACGCCACGGATGACGGCATACACCCGGTCGCCATCGCGCTCGGCATCGTCCAGGCGCTTGAGCGCCATCATGGCAATGCCTTCGCCCAGCATGGTGCCGTCGGCAGCATCGGAAAACGGGCGGCAGTCGCCTGTGGGTGACAGCGCGGGTGTTTTGCTGAAGCACAGGTACATGAAGATGTCGTTCATGGCATCGACACCGCCGGTGATGACCAGGTCGGACTGGCCCACTTGCAGCTCGTTGATGCCCATGGACACGGCAGCCAGCGAGCTGGCGCAGGCCGCATCGGTCACGGTGTTGGTGCCGCGCAAATCAAAGCGGTTGGCAATGCGCCCCGCCACCACGTTGCCCAGCAGGCCAGGGAACGACGACTCTTGCCACGGCGTGTAGCTGTTGGCAATGCGCAGGCAAATGTCTTGCGCCTCGGTCTCGGGCACACCACTCTCACGCAGGGCTTTCAGCCACACCGGCTTTTGCAAGCGGCTGACCATGTTGCCCAACAGCTCTTGGGCCGAGGTCACGCCCAGCAGCACGCTGATGCGCTCGCGGTCCATGTTGGCAAACTGGCCTTGCGCGGCATCGTCCAGCACCTTTTGCGCCACGATGAGCGCCAGAATCTGCGCCGAATCGGTGGCTGGCACGATGCTCGGAGGAATGCCGAACTCCATCGGGTCAAAGTCCACCGTGGGCATGAAGCCGCCGCGCTTGGCGTAGGTTTTGTCCAGTGCCTTGGGGTCGGGGTCGTAATAGTCTTCAATCAGCCAGTGCGTGGGCGGCACATCGGTGATCAGGTCCTTGCCCGCCAGGATGTCGTCCCAAAAACCGCGCGAGTCGGTCGAACCGGGGAACAAGGTGCTGACACCGACAACGGCGATGGGGATTTGCTGGCGACTGGGTTTGGACATGGGGACGTTCTCGAAAATCTCTTTGGCAGAGCGTGATGACGAAAAAAACGGGGACGGCAAAGGCCCAAAACGGGCCAGGCAGGATCAAAACGGGTGGTTGCGAACCGGTGCCGCTCAGGCCAATGGCCTGGGCTTGAACTGGAATGCGGCGGCGGACACGGGCAGCCCAAAGCTGCGCAACTGGCTGGCGCGGGTGATGACGGCGGCACCTTCGAGCAGGTTCAGCGCAATCTGCACCAGCGTGCGGTTGCGCGGCTCGGCCAGAAACGAGCCTTCGGCCCAGCGGTTGAACGCGCCCATGGCCGGGCCTGACCAGATTTGGTAGTCGGCGCGGCGCGAGGCCTCGCCGTCAATGGCCCACTTGCTGGCCTTGCCCAAATACCACCGGAACACCAGCGCCATGCGGTGCTTGGGGTCGGCTTCGGCGCGGGCCACCTCCGTGGCATCGCGCTTGAGCCAGAAGCCCTTGGTCTCGGCCCAAATCTCATCGAAGGTGGCGTGCAGCACGTCGCGCTCCAACCGGGTTTTGAGTTCTGCTGGAATGGCTTCCAGCGATGCATGCGAATGCCAGGCCTCGTACAGCTTGGACGAGCGCACGCCAAACATGGTGCCGCGCTTGAGCACCTGCACGTTCACGCCCAGCTCGAACATGTCGGCCGCCGGGGCCATGATCACGTCGGCCACATCGGCCTGGGCCAGCATGGCCTTGCCTGCGTCAGACAGGCCCGCTTCGACCGCCGCCTGGTTGACCGAGCCGGTGACCACATAGGCCGCGCCCATGGAAAAGGCCGCTGCCAGCGAGCCCGGCGTGCCCAGCCCACCGGCTGCACCCACCCGAATCGGACGCTCGAAACCGTGTTGGGCCACCAGTTCATCGCGCAGGGCCATGATGGTCGGGAACAGGGCCACCAGCAACTGGTTGTCGGTGTGGCCACCACTGTCGGCTTCCACCGTGATGTCTTCGGCCACGGGTACACGGGCTGCCAACTCGGCTTCGGTCGGGGTGATCAGGTTCTTGGCCAGCAAGGCGTTCAAGATGTCTTGTGGCGCTGGCGACATGAACCGGGTCGCCACCTCACGGCGTGAAATTTTGGCAAACACCCGGCGCTTGCGGGCAATGCGGCCTTGGGCATCCAAGTGCAAGCCTGCCACGGCGCAGCGCACCACGGCAGGGGTCAGGCCCATGAACGCCGAGGCCGAAATGATGGGCACGTTTTTGCGAATCAACAGGTCGGCCACGCGGTCTTCCAGCGCAGCCTCGTTGGGCGAGTGGATGAGGTTGACACCCCAGGGCGCAGCGGTGCCCAGCTTGGCCACCAGTTCGTCCACCGCTTCTTCGACACGCGGGTAACCCAGGCCACCAGCACCAAAGAAGCCCAGCATGCCCGCGCCCGCCATGGCAATGCACATGCGCGTGGTGGCAATGCCATTGGCCATTTCGCCCGCGATGTACGGAAAGCGCACGCCATGCGCCTCGCAAAACGAACGGTCACCCAGCCACTCGGGGTAGATGGCGGGCAGCGTGGCCAACAGCGGGAAGTCCCCCGCCGCCGCTGCGCTGTTGACGGCACCGCCCGTGGCCAGGCCAATGCGGTGGCGGGCCAGGTCGCGCACCACGTGTACGGGCTGGCGAATCTGGGTCAGCAAGGCCGCCAGCTCGGACGGCTCAAAAACCGGCTGTTGTGAGCCTGGCCGCCAATGGCCGACAGGGGTGAGCTGAGTGTTCATCACGATGGACCCAATGGATTTGAGAGTACAGGTAACGCCTGTGAAAACAGGCCGTCAATAGGTTTTGTTCCGAAGGAGTATAGACAATGAAATACACATGTATATACGTTTGTATATTATTGTCTCCGCTATGATAAAAAAAACTTGAGGACACCCATGAGCAGTCAAAAACCCACTGTTCAGCCCGGTTCAGCGGGTCGAAAACAGCATATTTCGCGCGACGACATCATCGATGCGGCACTCAAGTTGCTGGGGCCCAACCGCAGCGTGTCAACGCTGAGCCTGCGTGAAGTGGCTCGCGAAGCGGGTATGGCGCCCAACAGTTTTTACCGCCACTTTCGGGACATGGACGAACTGGCCGTGGCGCTGATTGATCTGGCGGGTGCGTCGCTGCGGCAAATCATTGGCGAGGCCCGCCAGCGCGCAAGGTCTGAGCACAGCGTGGTGCAAAGCTGCACCGACGCTTTCATGGCCCGGCTGCACGCAGACGATCCCTTGCTGCACATATTTTTGCGTGAGGGCACGGTCGGGTCTGCCGCCTTCAAGCAAGCGGTGGAGCGGCAGCTGAACTTTTTTGAAGACGAGTTGCGGCTCGATCTGATCAGCCTGGCTTCGGTGAAAAAAACCGGTCTTTACGAACCCGCACTCACCGCCAAAGCCATTACCCGGTTGGTGTTTGCCATGGGTGCCACGGCGTTGGATCTGCCCCCTGAGCAGCACCAAGAATTCAACCGCCAAATCGTCGTGATGGTCCGCATGGTCATCAGCGGAACACAGGTGTTGGCCAAAGGCCAGGCCGACAACGCGGCGGTTCAGGGGTGAATGGCCTTGACCATCTCCACATGGTCAATGCCCGCCTCCACAAACGGCTCGCCCCGGCATTCAAAACCCAGACGGGTGTAGAACCCTTGGGCGCTGCGCTGGGCGTGCAGCACCACTTCGCTGGCGCCGTGTTCGCGGGCTGCTTGCATCAAGGCGTGCAACACGTCGCGGCCTAAGTTACCGCCGCGCAACACACGGTTCACCGCCATGCGGCCCACTTTCACCGTGCCATCGCCTTTGTCCAGATAGCGCCCGGTGGCCACCGGCACACCCAGGCGGTTGTAGGCCACGGCGTGCACGGCTTTAGCGTCGGCGGCATCCCATTCCAGCTCTTTGGGTATGCGCTGCTCTTGCACAAACACTTCGGTGCGGATGCGCTGCGCGTCTGGCCCCAGCGTGCTCCAAGGGCCGACTTTCACCGTGCTTATGGCTTCGCCCGCTTCATAACCCAGCATGATGTCGCGCAGGGCCTGCGGCACCGGGCGCGATTTTTGGGTGGTGGGGTCGGCAAACACATAGACGATTTCGCCGGTGATCAGGTGTTCGTCGCCCCGAAAGATGGCGCCGGTGAAGGTCATGGACGAGCTGCCGATGCGGCTGCACTTCATGGCCACCTCAATCTGGTCGTCCACCCGCGCCGAGGCGTGAAATTCGACCGTGGCTTTCACCACGTACAAGTCGCCTTGCAGCGCGTCCATGGTGTCCTGGTACGGCAGACACAGCGCACGCCAGTAATCCGAAATAGCGGTGTCAAAGTACATGAGGTAGTGGGCATTGAACACGATCTTTTGCATGTCCACCTCGGCCCAGCGCACGCGCATGCGGTGGAAAAAGCGAAAGTCGGTGCGTTTCAGGGTGCTCATTCAGGTATCTCCAAAAGCATGGCGCAGCGCGCGGGCGGCGTCGTTGTGGGCGGTCAGCGCCTGCGGAATGGCGCGGCCGAAGTTGATAAAACCGTGCACCACCCCGGCGTAAATCTCCAGGTCCACGGGCACACCGGCCATGCGCAGGCGGTCGGCGTACAGCAAACCTTCGTCGGTCAGCGGGTCGCATTCGGCCAGACCCACCCAGGCGGGGGCCACACCGTCCAGCTCACGCACGTGCCCGGTGGTGTCCACGCCGTCCAGCGGGGCAAAACGCCAGTCGTCGCGGTCGGCCGGGCTGCGCAGGTAGTGGTTAAAAAAGTAGCTGATGTGCGGCTCTTCCAGCAGAAAGCCTTTGGCAAAGGTGTGGTGCGAGGGCGTGTTCTGGTGGCCGGCGCAGCCAGGGTAAAACAGCAACTGCAGCGCCAGTGGCCATCCCGCGTCGCGGGCGGCTATGGCCGTGACCGCTGCCAGCGTGCCGCCTGCGCTGTCACCGCCAATGGCCATGCGGGAGGCGTCGAGCCGCAACCTTGCGGCGTTGTCGCGCAACCAGGCCAGGCTGTCCCAGGTGTCTTCTACGGCGGTGGGGAATTTCCATTCCGGTGCCAGCCGGTAGTCCACCGACACCACGGCGCAGCGCGCCAAGTGCGCCAAGTGGCGGCACAGGCGCTCATGGGTGGCCACACTGCCCACGGTAAAGCCGCCGCCGTGCAGGTACAGCAGCACCGGCAAAGGCTGTTCGGCCTGCGGGGCAAACAGGCGGGCCGGCAGTTCAAAGCCATCGCGGGCTGGTAGCTTCAGGTCTTCCACACGCGCCAGTTTGTGGGGGGCTATGTCGAGAACAGTGGCACCGGCTTCGTAAAACTCTTTGGCTTGGGTGGGCGACAGCGCATGCATGGGCGGGTGCCCGGCGCGGGCCATGCGGTCGAGCAGGCCGCGCATGAGCGGCGTGAGCAAGGCGCGGGGGTTCTGGTGGTGCGACATGGGTGCGCATTGTGGCTGTCTTTTGCGGGACCGGTCGTCGCGTGGGTGGCATAGGCAGTGGGCAGCATGGGCCGTATAGTTTTGTTTTTTAACCAGAACACGAGACACCCATGGCCCAAATTCTGTATGTGACCAACATCCTGATCGAGTTCGGCGCTCTGGCGCAGTTGCAGGCCGAGTGCCAGCGGGTGGGTATCACCCGCCCGCTGATCGTGACCGATGCGGGCGTGAAAGCCGTGGGCCTGCTGGACAAAGCGCGGGCCGCCCTGCCCGGCTTGCCGCTGGCGGTGTTTGATCAAACGCCGTCCAACCCCAACGAAGCGGCGGTGCGCGCCGCTGTGGCGGTGTACCAGCGCGAGGGCTGCAACGGGTTGATTGCGCTGGGCGGTGGCAGCGCCATCGACTGCGCCAAGGGCGTGGCCATCGCCAGCGCCCACGAAGGCCCGCTGAAAACCTACGCCACCATCGAAGGTGGCTCGCCCAAAATCACCGACCGCGTGCCGCCACTGATAGCGGTGCCCACCACCGCCGGCACCGGCAGCGAGGTGGCACGCGGAGCCATTGTCATCGTGGACGATGGCCGCAAACTGGGCTTTCACAGCTGGCACCTGGTGCCCAAAACCGCCCTGCTCGACCCCGAGCTGACGCTGGGCCTGCCGCCACAACTGACCGCCGCCACCGGCATGGATGCCATCGCCCACTGCATGGAAACCTTCATGGCTGCACCGTTCAACCCGCCCGCCGACGGCATTGCGCTGGACGGCTTGCAGCGCGGCTGGGCGCACATCGAACGCGCCACCACCAACGGACAAGACCGCGAAGCGCGCCTGAACATGATGAGCGCCAGCATGCAAGGCGCCATGGCCTTCCAGAAAGGCCTGGGCTGCGTGCACAGCCTGAGCCACAGCCTGGGCGGCGTGAACCCGCGCCTGCACCACGGCACGCTGAACGCCATGTTTTTGCCCGCCGTGATCGCCTTCAACGCTGAGGCCGAGAGTGTGCAGAAAGATCGGCGTCTGGAGCGCATGGCGCAGGCCATGGGCCTGGGAAGTGCCGCTGACCTGGGCCCCGCCATTCGCGACATGAACGCCCGCCTGGGCCTGCCGTCAGGCCTGGCCGCGATGGGCGTGACGCCCGACCTGTTTGACAAGGTGATTGAAGGCGCGCTGGCCGATCACTGCCACAAGACCAACCCGCGCTTGGCCAGCGTGGCGGACTACCGGGCGATGCTGGAATCTTCTATGTGATTCCATTTCCAGATCAACCGTGAACTTTGTCGGCTTCGCTTGCCGTACGTTTGTACTGTCTGCGCTTCGCCTTCGCGTTCACAATTGATCTGGAAACGGAATG
>JAUXXN010000284.1 GCA_030684755.1 Hydrogenophaga sp. | reverse complement strand
AGTACCTGCTGGACTCGATCCTGACCCTGGTGGACGCCAAACACGCGGCCAACCAGCTCAACGAGCGCCAGGAAGCACGCCGCCAAGTGGGTTTTGCCGACCAGATTTTCATCAGCAAGGCCGACCTGGTGGACGCCAGTGAACTGGAGGCCCTGACCCACCGCCTGAAGCACATGAACCCGCGCGCGCCCATGCGCCCGGTACATTTTGGTGAAGTGTCGCTGAAAGAAGTGTTTGACCTGCGCGGCTTCAACCTGAACGCCAAGCTCGACATCGACCCCGATTTCCTCAAGGTCGAAGACGGCCACGATCATGGTCACGACCACCACGGTCATGACCACGAGCACGGCGAGCACTGCAGCCACCCGTCGCACCAGCATGGGCACGGGGGGCAGGGCCACCACCATCACCACGACGATGACGTGAAAAGTTTCGTCTACCGCGCCACCCGGCCGTTCAACCCGGCCAAGCTGGAAGACTTTCTAGGCGCCATCGTGCAGGTTTACGGCCCGCGCATGTTGCGCTACAAGGGGGTGCTCGACATGGAAGGCACCGACCGCAAGGTGATCTTTCAGGGTGTGCACCAACTCATGGGCAGCGACCTTGGCCCGCCGTGGGCCGAAGGCGAGCCCCGCATCAGCAAAATGGTGTTCATCGGTCTCGACCTGCCACGCGACATCCTGGTCCAGGGCCTGGACCAGTCGCTGGTCTGAACAGACTGTGGCATGACGGCTTCATAAACAAGGTCTACTCGTGCTCTTTGTCTCTCTTCTTCAACGTCTGGGCTTTCTTTCTGAGGCGATTTCTGCGCCTTCGACGCCAGCCTCGTTACAATCGCGGCCCAAGTCGATTGACCCAGGCACCAATGGACCCACTACCCGCCAGCATACGGGGACCGATCCGGAGCTTGACGACCACGGGGGTACAACAACCAACAAGCCGCTTTCAACGGCTCAACGCGACGCGCGGCGAACCCCGGTTCGCCGCACCGACGTGCCCCAAGATACCGCACTGTCAGGTACTGAGAGGAGACACCTTGTGAAAGCCCCGGCCACCAAGACCGCAAAATCAGGCAATACCGCTGCAGTGGAGGCCCAAGAGCGTTCGGCTGTAGAAACCGTTTTACCTGCTGCAACGATCAAAAAATCTGTAGCACCAGTCAAGTCCCTTTCAACCCCATCCGCCAGCCCAACCGCTACCCCTGCGGTTATGCCGGTCAAACCTGATACAAAAACCGTGGCCAAATCTGCCGTGAAACCCGCGGCAAAGACCGCAGCCAAAGTGGCAGCCCAACTGCCTGTGAAGTCGGCTGCGGCTGTTGAAAAAATGGCGGCTAAAACAGCCAAAGCCGCCCGCTCTGCGCCCGCACCGGTCATTGTTGAGCCCACACCAAGGCCACTTGGCAAGCGCGCCGCCAAAAAGGTGATGATGGAGCAGATGACGCAGGCAGCGGTGGTCCCCACCCACGCACCCGATGCCGCCAAGGCGACTTTTTCCACCATGAACGAACGTGCAGTAATGACCCCTCCCGTGCCATCCTTCGTCCAGAAAGACCCCACGCGGGCCGACAACTGGAAGTCCCTGTCGATTGAGCAACTCACCGACCAAGACGTGTTGGCTATGCCCGACAGTGAGTACATGAGCGATTTGCAATTGGCTTACTTTCGCCGCAAGCTCTCCATACTCAAGGCCGACATGCTGGCCAACGCGGGCGAAACCACTGAACACCTGCGTGAAGACACTGTGGTGGTACCCGACCCGGCCGACCGTGCCACCATTGAAGAAGAACATGCTCTGGAGTTGCGCACGCGCGACCGCGAGCGTAAGTTGCTCAAGAAAATTGAACAGGCCATTGCCCGCATTGATGCGGGTGACTATGGCTACTGCGATGAAACCGGTGAGGTCATTGGTGTTGGCCGCCTGATGGCCCGCCCCACGGCGAGCCTGTCACTCGAAGCACAACAGCGCCGCGAGTTGAAGCAGAAAATGTTTGGGGATTGAATGCCAGTCTCCGGCCCAGCTGTTTTTAATCAACCCTGAGGTTTCATGGCCAAGGACGACTCTAGCGGCGGTTTCCTGTCCAAGATGGTGAAGTTTGTTCGCCATCCGACCACCAGTTGGTCGGAATTGGACACGCGCCTTGCCGACCGTGAGAGCGAATTCAGCAAGGCTGCGCTCAAAGAAATGATTGAGCGCAAAAAGCGCAACGATTTCGTGCGCAAGCGCGAATTTGATTTGTTGCGCAAGGTCCGCAGCCGTGAATCGTCTTTGGCTGGTGGTCAGGAAGGCGCCAGGCCATCGTTCTTCCAAAGCAGTTTGCAGTCCAAACCCGATGACCGGGCTGTTACCCTGAAGAAAATCGATGAGATTGAAGCCCAGATGTCGATGCAGTGGTGGAAGACCAAGGGCGGCGATTCGCAGTTGACCGTTACCAGCCAGAGCGCCGGATCGAAAAATATCTCGGGCCGGATGCCTTTGGTCCGCAAAAGCGAGACTTCTGACCGAAAATCCGATCCGGAATTTCAGGAAAAGCGCCGTATCCAGCCCTACAACGACACCGAGGTGAATCCATATGTCTCGGGGGCGGCACGAACGCCGTTGGCTGCGCCAGCCAACACCGAGCCGCTGGCCATACGCAAAGGCTGGACGCCACCATCCAGAGAAAAGCAAGCGGTAGCCAAGGTGCCTGCATCAACTTCAGCCACTGCCGCTCGCACGGGCTTGATGGCGCCTGCGACCCCAGGGGAGACTAAAAACACGAATTCGGCCTTTTCTGCATCCCACTTTTTGGCCCTCGATATGCAGGAGATTGCACAAGATCCTGAGGTCGAAGAAGCCGCGATCCGTTTTGCCAATGGGGATGACTCGGGCGCCGAACAGGGCCTGTTGGCTGTGCTGGGCGAAGCGGGGGAGCGGAACAACCAGCAAGATGATTGGTTGGCTTTGTTCGACTTGTACCGAGCGACGGGGCAGTTGGCTTTGTTCGAGAGCCATGCGGTGGACTTCGTTAACCGCTTCAGCCGATCGGCACCCCAGTGGTTCAACATGCCAGAGATTGTCTCCAGCATGCAAGGCAAAAGCAACAAGCAGGTATCCGTGTCCAACCGTGCGGTCTGGGTGTGCGAGCCACTGATCGATGTTCACGCGGTGGGCACGTTGCAAAAAGTGCTTTCGCGTGTCAGCCAGCCCTGGGTGCTGGACTGGTCGCCGGTGGAGTCAATTGACCTCAAAGCCGCCCGTGCGTTGTTGGGTATTTTTACGCTCTGGGGCAATGAAGACGTGGCGTTGCGCTTCTGTGGTGCCAGTCAGTTGAGCCACCTGCTGAAAACGCTCACGCCTTCAGGTCAACGCGATGTAGACCAGCTCTGGTGGCAGTTGCGCATGGCCGTGTTGCGTATCATGAACCGGCCTGATGAGTTTGAACTCACCGCACTTGATTTCTGTGTCACCTACGAGTTGTCCCCACCCGGTTGGGAGCCGCCGCGCTGCTATTTTCAGTCGATTTCGGGCGAGGGATTGTTTGAGTCCAGCCATCCTCCCAGACTGGGTGAAGACGAGCCAACGCAGGGACACTCTTCTTTTCTCAGCGACTCTGTCATGGAAGGGCCGGCCTCTGATTTCAACCAGCTGGGTTTGGTCGAGCTGTCTGGTGAAATTCGCGGTGATCCGCAGGACCTGTTGAATGCGCTAGAGCGCCGACTGAAGGGCGCTGACGCATTTGTCATTTCTTGCCGCAATTTGATTCGCGTAGACTTTTCGGCTGCAGGTACCTTGCTGAATTGGGTATCCGGTCACCATGCGGAAGGTCGCATGGTTCAGTTCGTAGATGCGCACCGTTTGGTATCTGCATTTTTTCATGTGGTTGGTATCACAGAATACGCCAAAGTGGTGGTGCGCAACGATTGAACTTGCGCGCTGCTACGCCCGCAGTCCCAGCGATCTCTTGCGCTTAAACCTTGCTTACCCGGTGTTTCTAGCCACCGGGTCACACAACCCCATTCAAATACCATGGAATCATTTCACGGAACCACCATCGTCTGTGTGCGCCGCGAGACGCCTGAGGGCGTTCAGGTCGCTATCGGCGGTGACGGTCAAGTCACCTTGGGCCACATCGTGGTCAAGGGCACGGCGCGCAAAGTGCGCAAACTGCACCATGGCAAGGTGTTGGCCGGTTTTGCCGGTGCCACCGCCGACGCCTTCACGCTGTTTGAGCGCTTTGAAGCGAAGCTGGAAAAGCACCAGGGCCATTTGGTTCGGGCCGCCATTGAGCTGACCCGCGACTGGCGCACCGACCGTGTGTTGCGGCGCTTGGAAGCCATGCTGGCCGTGGCCGACCACAGTGCGGCCTTGATCATCACGGGCAATGGCGATGTGCTGGAGCCCGAACATGGCGTGGTGGCTATTGGATCGGGTGGTGCTTACGCCCAGGCGGCTGCCCGGGCCTTGACGCAGCACACCGATTTGAGCGCCGAAGATGTGGTGCGCCAGTCGCTGCAAATTGCGGGCGAGATTTGTATCTATACCAATATGAACCACACCATTGAGGTGTTGTGACGCTTTGTGTGTGCGCCGTTGTTGGCTTTTTGTGCAACGGCGCCACAGCTTATGTTCCCTGTTTAACGATTGACGCGCATGTCTTCCATGACCCCCCAGGAAATCGTCTCTGAGCTCGACCGCTTTATCATCGGTCAAACCGCAGCCAAGCGTGCCGTGGCCATTGCGCTGCGCAACCGCTGGCGCCGCCAGCAGGTGGACGACAAGCTGCGTCCCGAAATTACGCCAAAAAACATTTTGATGATCGGCCCCACCGGTGTGGGCAAAACCGAGATTGCGCGACGTCTGGCCAAGCTGGCTGATGCGCCCTTCATCAAAGTGGAGGCCACCAAGTTTACCGAGGTGGGCTATGTGGGCAAAGACGTGGATTCCATCATCCGCGACCTGGCCGACATCGCCATCAAACAAACGCGTGAGCAAGAGATGCGCAAGCAGCGCGTGCGCGCCGAAGACGCCGCCGAAGAGCGCATTTTGGATATTTTGATTCCGCCACCGCGTGCCGTGGGTTCTGAGCCTGCGCTGGCGCCCACGCCCGACAGCACCGCGCGCCAAACCTTTCGCAAAAAGCTGCGCGAGGGGGTGTTGAACGACCGTGAGATTGAGATTGATTTGCTGGAGACGCGGCCCGCCATGGAAATCATGGGCCCCAGCGGCATGGAAGAAATGACCGAGCAGCTGCGCGGCATGTTCAGCCAGCTCGGGCAAGACAAACGCCGCAAGCGCAAGCTCAAAATTGCCGAGGCCTTGCAGCTGCTGATCGACGAAGAAGCGGGGAAGTTGGTCAACGAAGAAGAGATCAAAACCCGAGCCCTGCACAACGCCGAGCAAAACGGCATTGTGTTCATTGACGAGATCGATAAAGTGGCCTCGCGCAGCGATGCGGGCAGCCCCGAGGTGTCGCGCCAAGGTGTGCAGCGCGACCTGTTGCCGCTGGTGGAGGGCACCACCGTGACCACCAAGTACGGCATGGTCAAGACCGACCACATCTTGTTCATCGCCAGTGGCGCGTTTCATTTGGCCAAACCCAGCGATTTGATTCCTGAGTTGCAGGGCCGTTTCCCCATCCGCGTGGAGTTGCAGTCGCTGTCGGTGGACGACTTCGAGGCCATCTTGACGCAAACCCATGCCTCGTTGGTGCGCCAATACCAGGCGCTGCTGGCCACCGAGGGTGTCACCTTGACGTTCACGCCAGAAGGCATTCGCCAGTTGGCACAAATTGCCTGCGACGTGAACGAGCGCACCGAAAACATCGGTGCGCGCCGCCTGTCCACGGTGATGGAGCACCTGCTCGACGAGGTCAGCTTTGGCGCCACGCAGTTGCAAGGCCAGACCATCACCATCGACGCGCCGTATGTGGATGGCCGTTTGGCAGCTCTCAGCCGCAACGAGGATCTGTCGCGCTATATCTTGTGATCTAAGACGCAGCGACTTCTGTTGGGCAGCGCAATGGCTGAGGCGCTGCGCGGCGATGAACCGATCCAAGTGCTGGCGTGGGTTTCAAACCCGCGCCATTCTGCGTTGGCGTTTAAACCCTCTTGTGGCGTATGCGGCCGACTCAGGTCAAACCTGTAAGTGGGCTTAACAACGTCATTCAGTGTCGTTGTCGCGTGCGGGCTGCTGTTGTGCCGTTGCTACTGAACTCACCAACGCCCTATGTTCCTGGATGGTGCACCCGCCCTGTCACCGCCAACACTTTCGGCAACATTTTGAACGCTTCACATGCAGAGAACGCAGTAAGTGCTTGCTTTTGCAGAGTTTTCATGTGTTCGTATTGTTTCTAAATGTTTGCTAAGTGATTGATTCCATTGAAAAATAGGTTTCTATTCAGCTTTTCTTGCTCAGTTTTCCTGATAAAGTGGAAATAAGTGCAATTAAGTGGTGGAAAGTGTTATTTGGAGTCAGTGGCGGTGTTTCAAGGTGCTTCCTCTCTCAGTCTGGATGTCAAGGGACGGCTCTCGGTGCCGACCCGGCACCGCGACGCCTTGAGCGCAACAGCCTCCAGTCAGCTCACGATCACCAAGCACCCGCACGGCTGTCTGATGATTTTTCCGCGCAACGAATGGGAAAAGTTCCGTGACCGCATTGCTGCCTTGCCGATGCAGGCGCAGTGGTGGAAACGCATTTTTCTGGGCAATGCCATGGATGTAGAGATTGACGGTTCTGGTCGCGTGCTTGTTGCGCCCGAGTTGCGTGCTGCCGCCGGTATCAGCAAAGACGCCATCTTGCTGGGTATGGGTGCTTATTTCGAGCTTTGGGATGCGCAGGTCTATGCCGAGCAGGAAGCCCAAGCGATGAAGGGCGATATGCCCGATGTATTCAAAGATTTCTCTTTCTGAAAGACCGTGGTGCAAGGCGCTTTGATTCATCACACCGTTCTTTTGCACGAAGCCGTGGACGCTTTGGTGCAGAACCCCGACGGCCACTATGTGGACGCCACGTTTGGGCGGGGAGGGCATTCGCAACTCATTTTGCAGCGCTTGTCGCCGCTTGGGCGCCTGACCGCATTCGACAAGGACCCGCAGGCCGTGCAAGCGGCACACGAACTGGCGGCCAGCGATGGCCGTTTTTCCATCCGGCACCAAGGGTTCTGTCATTTGAGCGAGTTGGGGCTGGCGAGTACCGACGGGTTGCTGATGGACTTGGGGGTCAGCTCGCCACAGATCGACGATCCAGCTCGCGGTTTTTCTTTTCGTCACGATGGTCCTTTGGACATGCGCATGGACACCACGCGAGGCCAGAGCGTGGCTCAGTGGCTGGAAACAGCCGAAATTTCCACACTGACGGAGGTAATTAGTGACTATGGCGAAGAACGGTTTTCTCAACCTAT